>JAJXYA010000334.1 GCA_021780795.1 Bacillota bacterium
AGAATGGAAACACTCGCAGCAGGCGGTTGCCCCACCAGCGAAGAACCGTGGAACCCCGGCGACGACACCAAGTAGAAGATACTTCTATTTGCATATTGACAAATGTAGTTTTGCAAATTAATATGAATATAACAAATATATTTGTCGTTTTTAGGGGGGGTGCAAAATGAAGCAAGGATTAATTATTAAAATAAAAAGAATGGAGAAGGGATTAAGACAGTATGAATTTGCAAATGAAATAGGAATTTCAAGGGAATATCTTAGAAAGCTAGAAAATGGTACTGCTAAAAACCCAAGTATAAAAGTAATGAAAAAAATATCTGAGGTTTTAGACGTTTCTCCAATTGATTTATTTTTTTTAGATTAGAAAAGTTAAAAGTATGAAAAAAAGGAAGTGATAATATGATTACAACTATCTACAATATTGATGAATTAGAAGAATACCTAAAACCCAAGGGTATTACACGCACAAGCATTTATAGAGCAATAGCATTAGGGAAATTAAGAGCAATACGTATTGGTAAAAGATATATAGTAAGTGAAAATTCATTAAATTTATATTTAGAAGGAAATGCCAATGAAATGTGATTAATAAGGGGGGCTAAATGTGGAGGAAAATATAGAAAGTACAGTTGAACCTCTTTTTGCAGGAACAATTTTAGAAAATGGTTATGGATATATACCACGAGAAATAATAAGAGACAAAACATTAAATCGTAATTCAAAGGTATTATATGCTTATTTTATGGGGTTTGCAGGTAATAAAATGACAGCATTTCCAAGTGTAAAAACAATTTGCGAAGAACTTGGATTTGGAAGTGAGGATACGTATTATAAATATCTAAATGAATTAAAAGATAGGGGGTTAATTTCTGCTAAATCAGCTAAGAATGAACAAGGAAAATTTAAAAAAAATATTTATTCTATCACATTTCAAAAATCAAATATTGAGGCTGTAAAAAAAATTAATAATGAGGCTAAAGTTTCTAAAACAAATGAGAAGAAACCATACCCTAAAAATCAGGGTACGGAAAAACCATACCCTGATTTTTCGAGTACGGTAAATAGGGGTACTAATATAAACAATTCTTTAAATATAAAAGAAAAAAAAGAAACTATGCAAAATATAGAGATGTATGATGATGTGATTAGAAAGTATAAAGATATTTCTAAACAAGTAAGTGATTTTGAATTTAATGTGCTTTCAAAACTTCAAAATGAACTAGGTAAAGAATTAGTTATTAAAGCTATTGACGTTTCTATTATAAATAATAAAAAGAACTTAGGGTATATACAAACAATTTTAATGGATTGGAAAAATAAAAACTTAATTAATACTGAAAAAGTTGACGAATATTTAGCAAAGTGGAAAGTTAAAAACCAAGAAGCTAAAAGTAACAGAGAAAAACAAATAAGTAGGAGAGCTGAAAATAGTAATTACGAGAATATTAAAAAAAATAGTTTTAATGATTATCCTCAAAGGTCATATGATTTTGATGAATTAGAGCGGAAATTATTAGGATATTAATAGTGAAAATAAATAAAAAGCAATTTGGTAATATGTCAAGAACAAAATAAAAAGAAATTCAAATGATTTCTTTAAAAATGGGTAACTCAAAGAAGCATACAGTTCCTTGAGAACGTACGTTCGCAAAAATATAGATTAATCTACCCTATTTGAAGAGTAGAGCTGATTTTTAGCCAGCAATCCAAAAATCATACGTATTAATTTACGAGATGTTAGTGCGAGTGCTCTTTTGTGCTGATGAGTTGTTACTTCAGCAAATTTTTTCTGATAGAATTCTTGATATTCAGGAATATGACATACAACACTTCCTGCTGCTTCTATGAGGTAGTAGCGTAAAAAACGGTTTTCTGCTTTGTTCATTGCTGTATTTTCAGCTTTAAAGCTTCCAGATTGATTTTCTTTCCACACGATGCCAGCATATTTGGCTATGGCATCATTATTAGGGAATGCATGTACACTTCCTAATTCAGCAAGAATACCACTGGAGTAAACAGGACCAAAACCAGGGATGGACATTAATATTTTGTATTCCACTGGATTCATTCCCATAACAGCCTTTTCAATGGCTTTGTTAATGGCTTTAAGCTCTTTATCAAAAGCTTGAATACAGTTAAAAGAACATGCAATAGAAGTTGTTAATGGCTCATATAAACATTTATCAAGACGGTATGAATTACGTGCAGCTTGTTGTAAAATTTCAGCAGTCATCTGTGGATTAGAAATCCGCTTACGACTCTTTTTACTGACGAAGTCAACAAGGTCTTCAATTGAAGCATTTGCAATATCTTCAGAAGATAGAAATTCAGTAAGTATTGATGATGCGGTAGCACCATACTTGTTACTAAATGGATGATCTTCGCCCTGTAGTAATGCAAATTCGCTGAACTTAAGAAACACATTGGATAACATGTATGTTTTCTCTCTAGTTAAGCATTCGACAATATGAAGTCTATGCCTTGTAAGTCTTTGCAGAGCAAGATATTGAGAACCACGCCATGGCTCAGTATGGATTCTGCCAACTCTTGCAAAATCAGCTATAACAAAAGAATCAATACCATCATTTTTATCCAGTGAATTAAAGGATTCCTTGTAGTTAGCAACTTCTTTAGGATTCAAGCAGTAAACGTAAGGTTTGTATGGCATAAGCTTTTCACTAGAAGATAAAAAATTGGCTATATGTACTCCGTAAAAGGATGTAGATTCTAAGCCTATTATAACTGTTTTAAAGGTGTTATTTTCTAACACATTAACAAGCATAGCTTCAAGTTGATCAGCACCAGATTGAGTGTTAGGAACAGGCTTCATTTTAACTAAGAATTCCTGTTCAAAGTTAATAGCAGAGACAACATTTTGTCTCGCACCAATATCGATACCAACAAATAGAGTTGATAAGTAATCTAATTTCTTCATGAAATCACCACCTTTCATAATTAATGAGGAAGTTAGAAAGGATTATCCTAATCCAAAGTACTGACTGCAACCTCGCGTAATCAGCATTCATCCAGACGCAAAACCTTGCTGGTGGCTACGAATGGAGATGCAACATTTGTGTAAGCAGAATATGATACTTTGGTCAGGCTGCAAGCTTTCTGGGCAATAACACAATGTGTTTTGCAGGAGTGATACAGCAGTAACCTTGGCTAAAGTTCCAATAGAACTATTTTAGCATTAGGAAATCCTTTGATAAATAATAAAATTTAAAGTATAGATATGAAAGTAAAAGAATCAGCAATATTGAACCGGGAGAATCCCCACTAGAAAAAAAGAAGTGCTTTCTTAATCTATACAAAATATAAAAAATAAATAAGTCTATAGCAGTGATTTTACTGACTATAAACTTATTATACGAGGAGTGGATAAAAATGAAAAGATTTTTTATAAATACATTTGTATATATAGGTTTTATTATTATGGCAGTGGTTATTTTTCAAGGTGTTGCTGATGAAAGCGGGTTTAATTTAAATTATGAAATTCAAAGAAAGATACCAAGTTATATAAATGTTGGCGGAGTAAATGTTGATTTGCCGAAAATTGAAGTACCAAGTTTTAATATAATAAATATTCCTGATATTGATTTTAAGGTGACAGGAATAAGTGATTTTTTCAATCTTATACACAATTTATTTACTTTGTATCCATCAGCTTCAAGTACTGTACTTATGATTATAGTTTGTTTTGTAGTATATATTATTTTGACGTTACCTTTTGGACGAAGGTATTAAAAATGAGTATTAAGCTAAAGTAAGAAGTCTCAGGTTCTCTCTCCTTTTGCAACACTTTGAAGTATCAAAGTTTACTTTTCCCTAGTACATAAAAATTTTGTCGGAGAGATAACCTGCAAGCTTCGTATTTGAGTACTCAAATACAGCTTGTCAAGGGGATATCCCCCTGAACCCTCTTAGTTAAAATTGAATAAATTCAATTTATAAAATAGAAGCTA
>JAJXYA010000137.1 GCA_021780795.1 Bacillota bacterium
GCACAGCTAAAAAAACAAAAAAAATTAAACTTTGAGGCTTTTTCCTTTCTAAATAAAGTATATCTGCAAGACTTTTATTCATCGGAAGAACCTATACTTTAGAATGATTACTTAGTATTTGCGATAGAAGGTAGCAAAGTAGAAGTTCCAAATTCAGATGAAAATAGAGCAGCTTTTTGCGGCGGGCTTATGACTAAAATGGATGAAGCTAAAAAATTAATACATACTAGCTCTAGAATAGCAAAGTTTATAATAAGAATGTAGGAAAAATGTGGTCTTTACCTGTAGAAGATTTATTTATGGGTTGATAGAGTTCTTTTCAAGGATAAGGAGAAACTAGCAGGTAATCAAATGATAGTTTTCAGATGCCAAAGTGTAATTAGTAATATTGATAAAATTTATGAATTAAAGTATGAGCTAAATACTTGTTTAAATAGACTATAATAAATATCGGATATTAAGTATATTATGTATGCTTATATTCGATATTTTTTTCAAATTCTAATAAAGCTCCTCTAGCAGATAGGGTTAGACCGAGGACGCTTTTCTTCCCCACATGGAAAGAGGAAAGATTGTCCTAATTGGTGCAACTACAGAAAATCCTTCTTTTGAAGTTAACTCAGCCTTATTATCAAGAAGCCGAGTATTTGTACTTCACTCTCTTGAAAAGGATAATATTATTAAGCTTTTAAAAAACGTATTAAAAGACAAAACTGGTTATGGCCATAGAAATATAGATATTTCTGAGGAGCTACTTAACTTAATAGCCTTGTATTCTAATGGAGATGCTAGAACTGCACTTAATGTTTTGGAAATGGCAGTTATGAGTGGGGAAGTAAGAGAAAGAACTACGGTGATAACAAAAAATATTATTGAAGATTGCATTCAGCAAAAGTCACTATTATATGATAATCTTGAAATTACAGTTGCAGTTTATAATGCAGTTCATTATCTTGGTATGCCAGAATGTAATATATATTTAACCCAAGCAGTAGCATATCTATCAGTAGATCCTAAATCAAATGCACTTTATACCGCTTACGAAAAGGCAAAAATAGATGCTAAAAATACTATTTCAGAAGGAGTTCCTCTTCATCTAAGAAATGCTCCAACTAAGCTTATGAAAGACTTGAATTATGGCAGTGGATATGAGTATTCTCACAATTTTGAAAATAAAGTAGCGAGCTTGCAATGTCTACCTGATAATCTGAAAGACAGACAATATTACACTCCAACTACCCAAGGTGTTGAAAAAAATATAAAAGAACGATTGGAAACTATTAAAAAGTTGAAGAAAAGATAGTAGCATAATATGGTATAATTGTGATAATTAGAAGAGGAGGTTATGTATTGTGGGTAAAAAAATTCATATAGTTTTTTCTGAAAGTACAGAAGGGACTTTTAAATATGCTATTAGTACAAAGAAATTTATTAATGGAGATAAAATTATCGCGCTTTATGATAATCTTTCACATGGAACAATATCTGAATTAATAAATTTTGACTATAGATCTGACTGGATAAAGGAACATAGTGAAAGTGATCATTACCGTTTTATTCCTGTAGAACATTATAAAAAAAATTATGATAAATTTTACAAAGATATTTCTGAGATAGAAGATGGAGATTATATTTATCTTTGGCAGGGTAATTGTGATAAGGAGATATGTGGTATGCTTTATACCCTATCTTTACTTAAGGATAAAGCAATAAATATTAGTATAATAAATGTTTCTGAGACAATTACTGAAAACAGAGAAGATACTATTGTTAATATTATAATGAATTCAGCTTTAGAAATCTTTCCTGAGAAAATAGAAACTTACTTTAGGTTGGCTAGGAAACTTGATAAAAATAAATATATAGAATTACTATCCCAGTGGAAAGACATACTTAGTGAAAACTCATTACTCCGTAGCTCTGTAAATGGAAAGATGAAAAATGTAGAAGAAGATTATTTTGACAAAGACATATTAAAATTTACTGATAAGCAATATAAAAAGGCTGCAAGAGTTGCAATGAATGTAATTGTACACTCAGAACCTAGAATTACAGATGATCTTGTTTTCTATAGAATAAAAAAGCTTGTGCAATCTGAAAAACTAGGTTTCAAAGGTAACTTTGGAATTATACCAGAGATGGAGATTTGTTTAACAGAGAAAGGTTTTAATTATTTAGGATCTTTTGAAAAGGCCATTGATTTTTGGAAAGCAAGACAAAGAAAGAGAAGGCTTGAAAAAATAATAGGAAGGTTAAATTTAAATTTAAAACCAATGTAGGAGGAAAATTTAGATATGGGATTATTAGAAAGTAATCAATATTTGAAAAGTATAGAGCTTAAAAGAGAAAATGTAAAATCTTTTTCAAACTATCCCTTTAGTTTACCAGCGATTAAAAGTTTATCAAATTTACAATTACATCCTAAGGTGACCTTTATAGTAGGCGAAAATGGTTCTGGTAAGTCAACTATATTGGAAGCAATTGCTACAGCTTATGGATTTAATGCAGAAGGCGGAACTAAGAATTTTAATTTTTCTTCAAATGACACTCACTCTGAACTGCAAAACTATATAAAATTAATAAAGGGTGTTAAAAGGCCAAGAGATGGATTCTTTCTTAGGGCAGAAAGTTTTTATAATTTTGCTACAAATGTTGAAGAATTAGATAGGGAATCACCAGGCATGTTTGCTTCGTATGGTGGAAAATCCTTACATAAACAATCCCATGGTGAATCATTTTTCTCAGTATTCATGAATAGATTTACAGGATATGGATTATATATACTTGATGAACCAGAAGCTGCTTTATCACCTTCCAGGCAAATGTCCTTAATTACAAGAATGCATAAATTAGTTGAAGAAAAATCTCAGTTTATTATTGCAACACATTCACCTATCCTAATGGCTTATCCTGATTCGGTTATATATGAGATTAAAGATGATATTCGAGCTGTTAAGTACGAGGAAACAGAACATTATATAGTAATGAAAAGTTTTTTAAATAACCCAAAAGGTCTTTTAGATATTCTTTTGTGAAATGTATAGGAAAATGAGGAGAGAATCAATGAAACCTAGACTATAGTAAAATTTTCCGATATAATTAAATAGTCAAATTTTTTAAAAATATTTAATTAAAGGGCATTTTATATATGGCGAATATTGGATAATTTGATAACGATTTTTGTAATATTATTGTTTTAAGATTTGATGATTTCATAGGAGGTGTAATTAATGAAAGGTTTTGGCATGCTGTCCATAAATAAATCTGGATGGATTGAAAAAGAAAAACCGGTTTGCGGACCATTGGACGCAATAGTACATCCAACTGTTTTAGCTCCATGTTCCTCTGATACACATGTATTTCATGGAGGTTCAGGCGAAAAATCCAATCTGATTCTTGGTCATGAAGCAGTGGGCAAAATAGTGGAAGTCGGTAATTTGGTAAATAATTTTAAAGTAGGGGATACTGTTGTAGTACCGTGTACAACGCCCAACTGGCTTTCCAAAAATGTGCAGGGTGAGTACAATGCACATGATGAAGGTCTTATGAAAAGTTTTAAATTTCTAGGCTCAAAAGACGGAACTTTCGCTGAGTATTTTCATGTTAATCATGCGGATGCCAACTTAGTTCTATTGCCGAAAAATGTTTTGCCTGAGGCTGCTGTAATGACAGTAGATATGATGTCTACAGGGTTTCATGGCGTAGAAAATGCAAATGTTTCTTTCGGCGACACGGTTGTTGTTATCGGTATAGGACCAGTTGGACTGATGGCGGTTGCCGGTTCAAAGCTCCGCGGTGCTGGAAGGATTATTGCAATCGGAACCCGTCCTAATTGTGTTGAGGTGGCAAAGGAATATGGTGCAACAGATATTGTAAGCTACAAAGAGGGCGATATTGTGGAGCAGGTATTAAGCCTAACGAAGGGTGGTACGGA
>JAJXYA010000498.1 GCA_021780795.1 Bacillota bacterium
CTGGATAAACGATTACAGGAGCGATAAACTCTACCTTTTCCCTTATAAAATCTACCATCATTTTTTCATAAGCAATGCCTCCAGTTAAAATTATAGCATCTACCTTTCCATTTAACACTGCTGCTGCTGAACCTATATCTTTTGCAACTTGATATCCCATGGAATCATATACTAATTTTGATTTTGGATCTCCTTTTAATGCAGACTCTCTTACAACTCTTCCATCATTTGTGTCAAGATAAGCTACGAAGCCACCTTTTCCTGTTATTTTCTTTAAAACTTCCTCTAGGGTATATTTTCCACTAAAACACATTCTAGCTAAATCACCTACCGGAACTCCTCCGCTTCTTTCTGGTGAAAAAGCACCATCACCATCAAGTGCATTATTTACATCAACTATTTTCCCCTTTTTATGTGCTCCTACAGAAACACCACCACCCATATGGGCAACTATAACATTTATATCTTCATAGTTTTTAGAATTTTCTTTGGCGTATCTTTTAGCTACCGCCTTTTGATTTAGTGCATGAAAAATACTTTTTCTAGGAAGCTCTGGCATACCTGACAGCCTTGCTATCTCTTCCATTTCATCTACAACTACTGGATCTACTATAAAAGCAGATTTACCAATCGAACTAGCAATTTCATTTGCTATTATAGCTCCTAGATTAGATGCATGCTCTCCTTGTACACTTTCTTTTAAGTCTTTCAGCATATTATCGTTTACATCATAAGTACCACTAAGTATTGGTTTTAAAACGCCACCTCTACCAACTATTGCATCCATCTCTTTTATATCTATTTTATTATCCTCTAATACTTCTAATATAATCTCTGTTCGAAAGTTTTGTTGATCAACTACGTGTTTAAATTGTCCTATTTCTTCTGAGGAATGTCTTAAAGTTTCTTCAAAAACTTCCCTTTCATCTTCATATACAGCTATCTTAGTTGATGTAGAACCTGGATTTATTATTAATAATTTGTAACTCACATTTTTTCCTCCCCTACATTTTTACTATAAGTATTCTCCTAATTTTAAAATATTAAACATTATTTTTCAAGTAAAAACGTATATATCTCGAGCCCTTTTTATAAAATAGATACTATTTCTGTTTAATGATCATTTTTTATCATGCAGTAGCCTCAGTAGCTTCATTCTCTAATTTTTTCATTTTATTCTTATTAATCATTTTAAATACAAATGATACAATGAACGGACAAACTATAGCAGATACTACACATGCTGCTGCAACTTGTGCAGTAGCTATTGTTGCTATAACAGCTATTGATGGATCAGCTGCTGCAACAGCAGCTGGTGTCGCTACAGCGTTTCCTGCAGTTGACCCTGTTGCAAGTCCAATTATAGGTTCTTCTTTAAATAATTTTAGAAGTATATAAGCTCCTATTCCAGTAAGGGAAGCTATTATTCCTAATAATATACCAGGACCTCCAGCTGTTATAATAGTTGAAAGATTCATTCCTGCACCTAATGGAAAAGAGAAGAATGGTATTAATAACATTTTACTGCTTCCAAGGAATTTTCTCATATCAGTATCAAGATTTCCGAGTATCATTCCTATTATTATTGGAACTAATACTGCTACAAGTGCCATAAAAGGAACTTGAGCAAGTCCTGATGCACCTAAAGCAACTAGTGTAAAGAATGGGCCATCTTTTAAAGATAATAAAGCATAAGCACCTACATCAGTTTCATCACCATATTGTGAAGCAAGAGATGCATATAATCCACCATTACAATTTGTTAATGCTGAAAGAATAGCAATTGGTGATAAACCTAATACTCCAGCAGGTCCAAAAACTTTACCTACAAATATACCAATACCTGCACCTACTATAAATTTCCCTGATATTAATATTGCACCTTTTTTTAATGCCTTTGGTGCTAATTTGAAATTAATTTGTGAACCAATTAAAAACATAAAACAAGCCAAAATTGGTGTTGATGCACTTGAACTGAATAATCCAGTTGTAAAACCACCAATCTTTAGAAATTGTGGACAAAATGTATTAACTAATACCCCTAAAAATAGTGGAACAACCATCATACCGCCTGGAATTTTATCTAGTGTTCTTTTAATTGGAATTTGCATAATAATACCTCCTAAAATTTTATCCTTTACTTTTTGTTTTAAACCTTTACATATTTCATATTCTTAGAATTTATAATTTCATCGCTCATCTATAATTTTTGTGGGATTAACGTGCTCTGCTAACTTATTATTTAGTTCTGAGCTTTCTTGGTGTTTTATTTGAATTTATACATGTCCTAATGACCTTTATACTAGTTATTTAGTAACATGTATAAAATCTATATCTCTAATAATGATATTGCTAATACCATTATTAATTTAATTACTTTCTTGCAACTCCACTGTCTCTTGCAGCTTTCGCAATTGCTTCTGCTACTTTTACAGCAACATTTTTATCTAAAGCACTTGGAATTACATTATTTTCATTTAAATCTTCATCTTTAATATAACCAGCTATAGCATATGCTGCAGCAAGTTTCATTTCTTCATTTATTTCTTTTGCTCTAACATCTAATGCTCCTCTAAATATTCCTGGGAAAGCTAGAACATTGTTTACTTGATTTGGGTAATCTGAACGTCCTGTTCCTACAACTCTTGCACCAGCTGCTTTTGCTTCATCAGGCATTATTTCTGGTGTTGGGTTTGCCATTGCAAATATTATTGCATCCTTATTCATTGTCTTAACCATTTCAGGTTTTAATATTCCCGGAGCAGATACCCCTACAAATAAGTCTGCACCAACTAAAGCATCTGAAAGACTACCTTTTATATTATCTGGATTTGTTATTTCTGCTAAAGCATCTTTAGCATCATCAATTTTTTCCATTCCTCTATATAAAATACCTACCTTATCAACAGCAATTAAATTTTTTACCCCTGAAGATAATAGAAGTTTGGCTATGGCAGTTCCAGCTGCTCCAGCTCCATTTATTACTACTTTTATATCTTCAAGTTTCTTATCTACTACTTTTAGTGCATTTATAACACCAGCAAGTACTACTATTGCAGTTCCGTGTTGATCATCATGAAACACTGGAATATCAACTAATTTTTTAAGCTTTTCTTCAACTTCAAAGCATCTTGGAGCTCCAATATCTTCTAAGTTTATTCCACCAAATGTTGGTGCTATTAATCTAACTACGTTAACGATTTCATCAACATCCTTAGTATCTACTAATATAGGAAATGCATCAACATCTGCAAATTCTTTAAATAATATTGCCTTACCTTCCATTACAGGTAGTCCTGCCATTGGCCCTATATCTCCAAGTCCAAGTACTGCTGTTCCATCTGTAACTACAGCTACTAAATTTCCTTTTGAAGTATATTTGAATACGTTTTCTTTGTCTTCATAAATTTTTCTGCAAGGTTCTGCAACCCCTGGTGTATATGCAAGGCTTAAATCATCTCTTGTTTCAACCTTAACTTTAGATGTAATTGAAATTTTTCCTTTTTTCTCTTCATGTAATTTTAAGCTTTCTTCAAAATAATTCATTTAAAACACTCTCCTCTATATTTAAACATTTACATTTGGTATTTGTTATTTTGTTGTTGTTGTTTGGTGTAACTAGATAATATCATTTTGTGTGAAGACTTGAAATATTAAGCAACTTTAAATAGCATTAAGTAAATTAAGAATACTTTGTATTTTTTTTAACAAATATATTTAAGCCTTATACATCAACACTTTATCTTATATTATTGAATTTTTAGAATTTAATAAAAATTCTAAAAACATTGTTTTTTATTTATAATTATAGTAATAATCCTTTGTTTGCAAGACTATATTATAGTGAACTTAATTTATATTAGGAGACGCATATGTATATTAATTATGTTAAACCAACATTTTGGATTGTTATTGGCATCCCAAT
>JAJXYA010000348.1 GCA_021780795.1 Bacillota bacterium
CCCAGAAAAGGTGGTATATATTCAGTAAATCTATGTCCTTCTATTTCAAGGGCACGAAGAAGTTCCACTGCAACTTCATTTCTTTCAGGTGGTGTTAAAGAAGGCATAATTTTTAGTATTGCAAGTCCGGCCCTATTTCTAACGGTCTCTACAGCACTTACTTTAAGCAAATTACAAAAATGAATAGCAGTGTGTAGCCCTGTGGTAGGGGCTTTATTTATGGTGTAATTCAATAGTAAATCGATTTGATTTTTCTTTTTTATCCAATCAGTTGCTGTTTTTAAATTGCTTAAAAATATATCGGGTATTTTCACATAATCTTGTTCACAGAAATTCTGAAAAATAGGAATAGAAGTTTTTATATTAAGCAATGTAAAAATTCTAAGCTTAAGTAAATTTTCTGCTGGGATTTTACTTTTAGTGCATAAGGTGGCAAAATGATTTATTAAATTTTCCTTTAACTCATTATTTTTTGGAAGTTTGATTATTAAATAATTCATAACTTCTAAGGCGGAAAGTCTCAAAATACTACTTCTTTTATTTGTCATTGAAATTATAAAATTAAACAATATGCTTAAGCTGTCATCATATGGGTCCATTGGAATATATTTTGCACTTTCTAATAAAAACAATTGAGTCTCACTATTCCCATAGTGTGCGTCGTCATAATACTTAATAATGATATTTCTATAGGTAGCAAGCATACTCTTTCTACAATTATTAAATAAAGCATTAACCATAATTTTAGTGCTATAACCCATCCAAGTTCTATGATCTGGAATTATTTTGTGACTGGGATAAAGAAGTAGGTTCAAATTTTCCTTAAACAAATCTGAACTTGAAGTACTGGGATTTTCAATATTTACATTTTTAGGAATTTCTTTATTGTAATCTTCATCATATATGGCTATAAGCACTCCAATAAGCTCCGCACAATGACGTCTAATATCGTCTTCAGGATGGGTAAGATTATCGCAGAGAAATTTAATAGTTTGTAGCTTTTGTTTTTGGGTTAAATAGGTTGAATATTCTTCAAATACCATTATATATTGTCTTAAATTTTTCCAGTCTTTTTCACTTCTAGCTTGCTCTAATATCTCATCTAAAGAGTATTCATCACGTAAGGTATACATTAAGTTGATATTATGATTTATAGAAATATATTTAAGGTTTTGAACTATATCATTTCCTTGCATTAAAGAATAAATTGGGGCCATTGGAATTTCTAAATTTTCAAAATCCTCCAAAGAAGTGTTGATGCCAATGCTAATTAAGTAATCTTCAAAATCCTTTAATTTAGCGTACACTCTCTTATATCTTTTTTCTTTTTTATCATCAACATTTTCTAATTTATTAAGTATAACCTTAAAGGATTCAGCTAAGGAAAATATGTTCATGGTGAAGCCTTCACTAGTTTCTATATTTTTAACTCTAAAGTCAGAATATATTAATATTAAAGATTCTAATGAAAGGTTTTCAAGCTCCAAATCCCAGGTTGAGTGATTTATTGCAATATTTCTAATATAGTTTATGTTATGTTTTTTAAACCATTGATCTGTGTAGTAGTAATGTAAATGAGGAACTCTTTTAACTTCTTCTCCGATGCAACCATATTTTCCAACATCATGGCCAGCAGCAGCTCCTGAAACTCTACCAAGATCAATTTGAACGCTCTTGTCTTTTAGTTGTCTTGCAATATGTAACGAAAGATAATGTACACCACAAATATGATCTAGTGTATTGTATTTTAAAACCTCACCGTTTAGTTTCATCATTTCATAGATATAATCTTTCTTGAAAGCTTTAATAAATTTAACATACTCATCATCCTCTAAAGTTGCTATTTCTTCTATAGTTAGAAAATTCATGGCATAGTAACTTTGCCAGGTGCTATCTTTGTATTCCTTTTGAACGTTGCATACTATTCTCAGAACTCTTAGATATAGTTCACAAGCAGTTTCTAGATCTTCATTAAGCTCTATGGTTACAGCCTCAGGGAAGGACTTATTTAGTGTGAAATTATATAAGTAACTGAGCAAGTCTTTGGGTAACTTATCTTTGCATAGATCATTCATCACATTTTCACAAATTAAAAGGGCACGTGTACATGTAAAATCTGTGCATTCTATCATAGTTCTTAGGTTTTCTAGATAGGATGAGCTGGATAAAAAATTTTCAATTAGAGATTTTGGAATACCGTAGGTTTTTAAATATTTTGGGTTTAGTAATTTTCTAGATATTTTTTGATTAATCTCTTTAAAATCTAAAACTTGCATGCCTACCTCCTTGTGGTTCTTTGGGGGACAAAACAATTATTAATTGTTTTGCTCCTTGCTTATCTATATTAGAAATTATATACTTTTAAACTGATTATTTATAGGGGATAATGCAATTTTGGTAGAAAAAAGCAAATACTTTAGGGACATGAAAAAAATAACAAGCATACTAACTTGTTATTTTTTCATGTCCCTTATTTAGGAATAAGATATTTGCATAGGCCATAAAGATTATAGGCTTTGTACATTTTACTTGTGTCAATGTAATCCATGCTGTAGCCACCATCCCAGGGATAGATGGAAATAAAAGTTTCGTTATAGACATTTATCACATATTTATTTTCACTAAAGGTTAAAAATATTTTATATAGTGGTTTAGTTGGTAACTTTGCTGGTTTTTCTATAAAACTATTATTATTTAATGAATTAAAAAACTCAATGAAGGTAGATAAATCTTCCTTTGAAAAATCCTTCTTCTTATAAAAATTCATATATAGAGCGTAAAGCTCCACCGGCTTTTCTAGAGATAAATCCTTCATTAACAAATTGGTATAATAATAATTGTTTGGTTTACTTTTTATAAATAAGTTTTTACCTACATTATAATTACAGCCCAAAAGACTTAAAGAAAAAAAAGCGCACATTAGCATTAAAATATATTTCTTTAAATTAATACTCAATTAATCACATCCTTCCACTGCCCTGTAAATAAAATATGTTGATTAACTATCTTTTATTACACAAAAAATAGATATTAGCATATTTTAAACTAAGGGTTAAAAAATTTGCTAAAAATCAAAATTTAAAGCAAAGGAGGGGCTACTTTGAAATATGGAATAGATATTGGGCACAACTGCCCACCTGTAGACACGGGAGCAGTGGGCATCAGAAAAGAGGATGAGTTAAATAAAGAAGTTGGAGCTCTAGTTATAGAAAAACTGAAAGTGCTTAAACATGAGGTAGTGTATTGCACTCCTAGTTATGCTTCTAGTTTAAGTAACTCACTTTATAGAAGAATAAACAAAGCAAATGAAGAAAAAGTAGATTTCTATGTGTCTATCCATTTCAATGCAGGTGGCGGACGTGGAACAGAAGTATTTGCAATATCAAAAGCAAGTAGAGAAATAGCTAAAAGAGTTGTAGATGAGATAGCAACACTAGGCTATGTTAATAGAGGGGTAAAGGATGGTAGCTGGTTATATGTACTAAAACACACAAAAATGCCTGCCATACTTATAGAAGGTGGATTTGTGGATTCTAAAGAGGATATGGAAAAATATGATGTAGAAAAGATGGCAAATGCTATCGTAAAAGGGCTAATAGGAAGTTCTGTTAATGAAAAAGAGATTAAGGACGAAAAGGTGATTGAAAATGAAGAGGTGAAATCTCCTTCAAGTCTTGTATTGTTAAAAATACAAAAGGCATTAAATATATTAAATATATTAGATTCCACTGGGAAGAAACTTACTGAAGATGGAATTATGGGAGAAAAAACCGCATCTGCCATTAAGAGATTTCAAAGCATAACAGGTTTAGAAATAAATGGAGTTGTTGATTTGCAGACAAATGAAGCATTAGTAAATATTTTAAATAAGCCCGTATTGGGATTTGGGAATAAT
>JAJXYA010000313.1 GCA_021780795.1 Bacillota bacterium
CCGATCTTTTTAAAGGTGTTTTCTTTATAAAAGGAAATAATGCATTAAGACCTAAATCTATCCCTGAATAACTATTGCCTCTAAAACCACCAGCTAATATTGGAATTAGCTTGGATGCAACCCTTGGCTGCATTTCTTTGCATATAGCCTCAATGTCTTCGCCAATTATATCTGCCGAACAAGTACCGACTACGAAAGTTACATTTGTATTAAAAGTCTTGTCTGCTTCTAATATCATTTCATTTAACTTTTTTGTAGCACCCAAAATAATATCAGCTTCAAATAATCTTGTACATCCAATTTTTCTTTTAGTAAAATCTATTTCATGGGCATCATAAGATGCTCTTACCGTTGATGCACAGCCTTGAGGGGAATGAATAATTATACTAACATCCTTTATTCCAGCAACAACGCTTGCTACTCCCTCGAGAGCACAACCTAAAATAGGATCTTTACTGTATTGATCGCTTTCTAGCTCTAGCTGTTTATGCATCTTCCACTCCTCCTCTTTGAATACATTGTGCAATCTGGAACATCTTGACTTAATTTATCAGTTAGTGAGCTAACTGATGTAATACCTGAAGCTTTATCTGGAAATATCATTTTCTTAGATAAGGAACTTCTTGGTCTAAATGAGTATTCTATAGCTTTATTTATTGCTTTTGCAACCTTAAGTGCTCCTCTATATCCAAACCTTGGCCTGTTTAAAATTGCATTCAAATCTACTAACGGAATACTTGGGAAACTTAACGACGAACCAAAATAAATTACCGATTTTGAATCCATTGCCCCAAGAAACGCAAGTAATTCTTCTTCCGTCTGTTGCATAGATTCATACTTTCCAAAAGAAAGAGTTCCTTTTGTAATTAATATCTCAGGATCAATTCCCGCAAGTAATAAATAATCTATACTTGTTTCTCTAGCTCCTGTATTCCATGGGTGAAAGTTATATATTATTGGACGCATTCCGAAATCCTTTTCCAACATATAAGCTATAGATAAGCTTTTTACTGCATCATGTCCTTCGATTATTGCAACTTTATTAATAAGATTTTCTTTTGCTTTTTCAAATTCTTCTTTTATTTCATTGTACTCTTTTTCCATAAACTCTTTTGTTTCTTTTTCCATATCTAAATACTTTGCTGCCCCCAAAAGCCATTTTTCTGTTGCACTTATGCCATATGGAAGTATAGTTGAGTTTAAAGGTGTTCCATATACATTTAACATTTCTTTTCCAACTACATAACCTATATCCATACATAATGTGCAATTTACTGCCACACTTGGTGCTTTTTTTAGTTGTTCTAGTGAACAATTTCCTGCAATCACAGAATTAATTTTTGCTCCCATTCCTTCAAGCATTCTAATAAGTTCTTTAACATCTGTATCTACTTCTGTTCTCTCTGGACCCATCTTTCCGCCAACAATATTTACATACTTAGCTAACTTTTTTTTGCTAGCTTCAGTAGGTGCCTCCATTAAATTGACAATTTCTTTAAATACTAAATCAAACCCTGTTCTATATTCTCCTGAAAAGCCCTCGCAATGAATAGTCATTAATTCAGCGTTAATATTCTTTTTTACTTTATCAACAATTGAATCCACATTATCTCCAATTATACCTGTTGCACAACTTGTTGCTACTACTATTAAATCTGGCTTATATTTTTTATAAACTTCTAAAATAGCACCCCTTAACTCTTTTTCTCCTCCATAAACAATATTTTTTTCTCCAATATTTGTTGTTAGTACCGATTCATAAGGGGAGCCGCTATTACGACAATTTGTAAGTTTATAAGCATTTTTCACACCATAAGCACAGCCACTTGGTCCATGAGCAATAACTATTGCATTCTTTATTCCACTCAATATCTTCATAGCGGTCCAAAACTTACAAGGTCTTGTATGACTCCCTTGAAGATTTGTTTTAATTTTACCTTCCTTGGTTAATTTATACAGTTCACTTAATTTTCCAGAAAATACTATACTTCCATGAATGTCCACTTAATTTACACCTCCTAAAATAAAATGTTAGATAAGAAGTAAAAGTTAAAACTTTTTTATTACCAACTTAGCATAATAAGCAAGATACTGTACCTATTACCGCTCCAACTATTGCTATAGTTGCAATCTTAGATTTTATATTTACATCTTCTTTAATATTATCTGCTACAATTTTAAGTATTGAAGCAGAGACAACATATAAAATTACCCCAGCAACGAATGCACCAATTGGCTGTGCAATATATTCTGGTGTTGGGACTAAGGCACCTAGTGGAATTAATAAAGAAATTAAGGCTGATATAGTAAATCTAGTTCTATCTTTCTTACCATCGAGAAGCGAAAATGTAACCATCCCTTCTGGCACTTTGTGAAGAACTAATCCAACTAACATTAACGGATTAACCGCCATAGCAGTTAAAACAATCCCTTCACAGAAATTATGAAACCCCATACCTGCAACTGCTGAATATTTTCCTGCAAAATTTCCCAATTTATTAATTGCAAACATTGTTGCAATACCAAAGACAACAACTACGTATGCATACTTAAAATCCTTAGACGAATCCGGAATTATATCTGCAATTGCAATTGCAAAAGCAAAGCCTAATCCTAAGCAGGATAAAAACATTCTCTTTTTACTTTCTTTTGTTACTATAAATATTATAAGTCCTAATAATTCTGCACATACAAACAATACTGTTGCAATTAAATTCATATCGATTCCTCCTATTTTACCAAACATTTAATATATATTCTTTATTTTTTGTGTATTCCATATGAGTAAATACTGCATTTGCAATTGTATTTGCAAGTTGCTCTGCTCCTCTATAACCTATCAATGGCCGTTTCCATAAACCTACTCTATCAAATGTTGGAAATCCAACCCTAACCATTGGTATTTTATTATCTATTGCAATAAACCTTCCTTTTGAATGTCCGAGTATTAAATCAACTTCAACTTCTTTGTTTTCAATTTTGCTTTGAAGTTCAAATAAATCTGCATTCGTTATTACTTCTAAATCATAATCAATTTGTTCTTCAATAGTTTTAAATCTGATATCTTTTTTATAAGCCTTATTATCATCTCCTAATAAAAGAAGTACTGGTTTTAACGAAACATCTATGCAAAACTGAGCTAAACCTATTACTAAATCTGGATCTCCATAAATTGCGACTTTCTTATCTGCAAAAAACATATGTCCTAAATCCGCAATCGCATCGATTGCTTTACCACGTTCAATAATCAAAGAATTTGGTATTTCTTTTCCTGTAAGCTTTTTAATGTTTTTTAAAAAAGCATCTGTATTTTTAATTCCAACCGGCATATCACCAATTATAGTAGGAATATCAAATTCTGTTTCTAAAAACTGAGCAGCTTTCCCACCTTCATATTTACATAATGCTATGGTTCCTAAAGCATTTGCACTATCTTCGATATCTTCTATTGTTGTATTCCCATATGCAAATGCAGATTTATCAGGCATAGTTGGTGCATCAAAAGTTTCTGTATCAAGTAAAACATTCCCTTCAACCTTCATTTCACTTAACAAATGCTTTATCTCTGTTACATCTCCTGGATTTACCCATCCAGTTATAATATTTAACTTTCCATTTGGTTTACTTTGTTTTGCTAATTCACTAATAAAGGTTTCTAAAGCCACATCATATCCACTAACCTGACTACCCGTATAACTAGGAGTGTGTAAAGGTATCAGCTTAACCTTTTTATCTGGATATTTTTCTTTAAGCTCTTTATTTAACTTATTAACAGTACCCTCAATGTCATCACCTATTGTTTCTGTTGAACATGTGGTTATTATTGGTATAATCCTAACTTCTGGATATCTTTGAATTAAAGTTCTTACTCCATCTA
>JAJXYA010000204.1 GCA_021780795.1 Bacillota bacterium
AAATAACAAAGTAGTTGATGCTAAAAGTAGTGGACTATTATTTAGAGGATTTGAAAAAATGCTACTAGGACGGTCTCCTTTTGATGCTATTTATTTTACTGAGAGGATATGCGGAATTTGTTCCACTGCCCACTCAGTTGCATCAACGCTTGCACTTGAAGATGCACTAAGTGTATTTCCAAATGAAAATGGAAAAATGGTGAGAGATATTATTCATGGGTGGGAATTTATACAAAATCATATAAGACATTTTTATCTTTATACTTTGCCAGATTTTATAGTTACTCCAGAAATTCAGCCGGTGTCATCAGCAGGAGGATATGATTTAAGGCTGCCTAAAGCTTTAAACAAGAAAATTTCAGAGGATTACTTAGAGGCAATAAAGATTAGTAGATTAGCTCATCAAGGGTTGGCAGTGCTTGGAGGTAAGGCTCCACATAATCATGGAATTTTTGTTGGAGGGGTAACAGAAACCATAAATGCATCTAATCTCATTAATTTAAAATATTTAGTTTCCGAAACAAAAGCTTTTATAAATAATAGGATGTTGGAAGATGTAAATATTATTGCAGATTACTATGGAGATTATTTTAATATGGGTAAGGGATATGGAAATTTGATGACTTATGGGGTATTTGATACTTATAAGGATAATGAAGTTTTTTATGTAAAGCCAGCAGTTTTTATTAATAAAAATGTGTTACCCTTTGATAAAATGAAGATAACAGAAAATATATATAACTCGTGGTATATGGGTGAAACAGTTCAAAGTGATCCATTTGGCAATTTTACAGAAGATGATATGGATAAAGCTCCAGCTTATAGTTTTGTTAAAGCACCTCGCTACAATGGCAATTCTATGGAGGTAGGGCCCCTTGCCAGAATGATTTTAAGTAGCAATTATCCTAACAGAATATCTATGATGGATAGGACGATTGCAAGAGTTTTAGAGACTAAAAAGATAATAGATATAATTGGAGAGCTTTTAGAAAGAGTTAGTTTTGAACCAGTAGTACAAAGACAATATGAGATTCCAGAAAGTAGAAGAGGAGGTGGGCTTATAGATACTACAAGAGGCTCATTAGCTCACTGGGTTTCAATTGAAAAAAAGGTGATAAATCATTACAATATTATTACTCCAAGTGGCTGGAACTGTTCTCCTACAGATTCAAAAGAAGTAAGGGGAGCAATAGAACAGTCACTTATAGGTACTGAAATTCAAAATCCAGAGCAGCCTGTGGAAATAGGAAGAATTGTAAGATCATTTGACCCATGCATATCTTGTGCTACACATATTGTTAGTGATAGGTTTAAGCCCATGGAAATAATAATATGTCCATAAAAGTAATAGCAATCGGAAACAGATTAATGGGTGATGATGGAGTGGCTATTCATGTAATTAAAAAACTAAGTAAAAATTTAGAGGAAAGTGGTATTAAGGTAATTATCGGTGAGGTAGACTTTCAGTATTGTCTTGGCAAAATTGAAGAAGGGGACTATATAATTATAATTGATGCAACCTTGTTTGGCATTGAACCGGGAACGGTAACGGTTAATTGTTTAAAGGATATTTATAGGTTAAATCATGATCATAGCATGTTTTCTCAACACGGGTATAGCCTTATAAAAGCTCTTGAAAGCTACAAGGCAGTTGAAGGAGTAATAGTTGGGATAGAAGGTAAAAGTTTTGATTTTAATTTATCCTTGAGCAGGGATATTGAAGCTGCTTTTCATAATATTTGCTGTAAGGTGTATGAAACAATATGGAGCAGTGTAAATAACAGCTACTTTTAATCAGTATTATACAAAAAAATGTACTTGTCATATGAGTATCAAAGCATGTTCCAAAGTTTTATTACGAGTTATCCTTATTTATTTTAAAGGATTCTTTAGAATCCGAATTATTTAGAAAAGCTGACAAATGTGATGGAATTGGAATCTCGGGGTCAACTGTAATGGTATTAATATAAATATTTGTATATGCATCCCTGAACTTACTTGGTGTAATTCCCTCATAGCTTTTGAACAATTTCATAAAATACTTTTCATCTTTAAAATTTAATTCGTAGGAAATTTCTTTAATGGACTTACTGGTTGTTGATAATAGCTCTTTTGCTTTATTTAGCTTTAAAGTGTTTATATATTTGATTGTACTCATTCCAATATTTTTCTTGAAAAGACGGGTTAAATGATCAGCATTAAATGAAAATGTGTCGGCTATTTCTTGAACACTTAAGTTTTGATAAATATTGACCCGAATCCATTCTAAAATTTGAGCAAACTTATAAGAATTTTCATTGGGATTGATGGTACTGTGTAGTAGCTGCTTATTATATTGGTCTGTTAGTTCAATTAATAGTTCAGTAACAGCATAATCAACAGAAAATGTACTATAGTAAGAACCATTGGCAATGTCTAAAACTTGCTTCATCAAAATAAAAGGCTTATCAGTATGAGTAACACGAAAAAAGATTGGCAAGAATATGGCATTATTGATCTCATCCTTATGTACATTAATTTTTGAAGCCATTAAATAATTAATCAATTTTTCCTTGGAAAATGTTGTTGCATCCATTCGTGGGAAAAAATGCAACCAAAAGAAACTGGCACCTTTTCGTGAAGGCTTATAGCCGAAATAAGGTATGCCAGGAGGAATAAGCAATACATCACCGGGTTGGATTTCATATTGCAGGGTATCTAATTGGATAAAAATAGAATCCTGTAAACCTATAATCACTTCGAAGTCCTTGGTTAATTTCATTTCTTTATGTTTCCAACACTCAGTGCTTACAAATTGACCGCATTTATAGTAGGCAAGAGGTCTTTCAATATTGATTTTCCACAATAAACCCATATTATATCACCCTTTAACTTTTTTTGAATAATCATGAAAACATAATTATTAATATGCTAAAATTTTGAACTAAAAATCGGTTTTGTACACTTGAAGTAAAATGCTAAAAATTGTACATGATGTTACAAGAAATTATATCATAGTTTAATGCAGATTTCTATTTTGTTTTATATAAAAAATGAAAAAACAGAAATAAAATATCAAGTCGGAAAAAACCACTAAATCTACATTTTTATCAGTTCAAAGAAGAATCATAAATCGGTTATTATTATTTATAGACAGAGGTAAATTTACTTCTTTCTATAAATAGTAGCTATTATTTATCAATGTAAACGATTATCAATCAAAAAAATTTTATGGAGGAATTATTTTATGGCAAGTATAACAGAAAGATCAAACAAAGTACCATTACACAGAAGAATAAGCTATGCATTAACAGATTCAGGAGGTAACCTATTATATTGTATTATAAGTGGATATTTATTGTACTTTTATACAGATGTTTTCGGTTTATCTGTAGGAGCAGCAGGGACATTGCTCTTGTTAACAAGGTTAGTAGATGCTATTGATGCACCTGTATGGGGATTCATTATTGATCACACAAAATCAAGATATGGACAAAGTCGACCTTATTTTCTTTGGATGTGTATACCCTTCGCAGTATTTACAGTTCTAACATTTACCACACCAAGTTTGAGTGGAACCACAAAGGTTGTTTATGCCACCCTCACTTATATTTTAGCAGGGATTTGTTATACTGGAATTTCTACTCCTATTACATCTATTTTACCAAATTTAACTACTGATACGGATGAACGAGTTATCTTGAATTCATTCCGTATGGTTGGAGGAAACATTGGAAACTTTGCAGCTGTTACTTTTATTCTTCCATTAGTTGCGTTTTTTGGTGGTGGCAATAATCAAAAAGGATTTACTATATCTGTAAGTATTTTTGCTGTTATTGCTGTAATTATGTTTTTAATTGCATTTGCTGAGATCGG
>JAJXYA010000232.1 GCA_021780795.1 Bacillota bacterium
TGGATTATGACACTGAAGAAGAGGTACCTCTTTATGAAATATAACCTTTTATGCCTACCTATTGGAGAATGTGTTTACATTTATATTACTAATAAAAAGTCAGTAGTCTTTTTCTTGGAAACTGAACTTACTTGTTTGAAAGGCAATGATGGTTTTTATGCAGGAAAAGTCACGCAAATTATTGATTCGTCGGTAATATCAAAAAAACGTCTTTTGGAAGAATTAAGACGGTGTGTAGAACATCCAACTTATTTTTCAGATACCTACGGAATAGCTTTCAAACTAAACCACTTTGCTCTTATACCACTTACTAAATATACTTCGGAGTAATAAATGTCTATCAACCTTACCTTACGAAACATAAAGTCTTTTGAGTTTGTAGAAGCAGCAATTGTAAATGACAATAAATTACAGAATTCTTCACAAGTTACATATGAAATTCCAACCATCACTATTTTAGAACTAGCTGCAACAATAATTGATAATAGTCAGTATTACAGGGATATTTTCAACAGCCGTATTTTTTAAGGGGTATCTTGATGAAAACAATAGTTTCTACTATCCATGGTTCTAGGTTATTTGGTACTAACCATGAAAATAGTGATACAGATATAAAAACTGTTTTCGGTTCTAACTTATCAGAATTACTTACATCAGATATTCAATGCTTTAGAGACTCTAGTAATGAAGATAAGGCGTTTTTCTCTTTAAAAAAGTTTGCACTGTTATTAACTCAACAACAAACAAATGCGCTTGAGATTTTGTTTACTCCAAGCAAGTTTATATTAGAACGAACAGAATATTGGGATGTGCTAGTAGATAATAGAGCTAAAGTAATAAGCAAAAATATTATGCCTTTCATTGGGTATGCTAAACAACAGGCATATATTTATTCTGAAAAAGGTAATAATCTTAATATGTTGACAGAATTGCACTCAGATTTATGTCAGTGGTTTAAATACCATTCAACTACACCTGAAACTAAAGCAATTGATTATGTAGATGGCGAATATGGCTCAGTAAAACTGGATACTATATTAGCCAAATATCCAAACTTACTGTCAAAAGGCGAGAAGGTATCTTCTTCTGGAACTATGATTCCTTTTATAAATATACTAAACAAGCAATTTGAGTGTTTTACAACGATCCATGAATGGAAGAGTAGATTAGAAGCACTAATTTCATCTTATGGATCAAGAGCAAAAAAGGCTGCCAAAGACGGTGCTTTTGACAGAAAAGCTATGTATCATGCATTACGGATTATTGATGAGGCTGTTGAGCTTTTAGAGTTTGGAAAGCTCTCTTTGCCTAGGCCAGACAATATTTTAATCCTTTTAAAAGCTATTCGATTTGATCCCGCAGTCTCCTTTAATGAGGCATCAGATCTAATTTTGGACAGATATACTTATTTATTAGAGACAGCTCTTCCTAAGAGCACTCTACAAGATACCCCAGATACTGCTTTTATAAATGACTGGTATTTACATGCACAGTCAGATATAATTAAAAGAGAGCTTAAGATTAGTTAATGCGTTTCTTTAGTTCTGGAACTAGGACTGTATTCATATACTGTTTTAATTCTTGATATAGTGTCTCTTTAGTCATTTTACTTATATCTATCCGATATAAAGTAAATTCAAGTTCTTCTAGCCTGCGGTTTTTTCTAGCATCACGCTCTTGACTTTCAGCAAGTCTTTTATCACCGTAAATGTTTTTAAAATGGCTTAGGCCATCAATTTCTATGGCTATCTTATAGTCAACTAAATGAATGTCAAGTTCTTGTCTACCCAAAACAGATTTATCATTACGTATAATATTAATCCCCGGAAAGTTTATACGCAATAATCCTATAACCAGCTCTTCCGCTTGACTTCGACCACGAGAAACTAAATCATTTTTTAGTGGTGCAGATTTTTTAAACTTAGCTGGTTTGCTTGGTTGTTTAAATAAACTTTTCATTAAGGCAGTCCTAAAATATATTAATATATTAACTTAATTTACAAAGGATTTACTAATGTCTGAGGATAAACCGTTTATAGTTTCACTTTCTGGCAGAAAGGGGTCAGGTAAAGGTGAAATAGCTTCTTTGTTAGTATCCCAAGGATTTGAAAAAATTAGTTTTGCAGATACTTTGAAAGAACTGGTGTGTGAGCTTTATAACTGGGATTTACAAAAACTTGGGTTTTTGGACTACAAGGAGGAAAGACTCAAAGTTCCAGTTACATGGGATGAGACTACTGCAGAAAAGCTATCTTCTTTAATTAAGCCACATTTTCCTGTTACGTGTGAGGAACCAAAAACTTTCCTGTCTCGTCGGGAAGTTCTTCAATACATTGGAACAGATGTTTTGAGAAAGGCTGACTCTAACTTCCATATAGCTAGTTTAATTAAAAAGATTAAACCTGGTAAAAAGTATGTTTTAGATGATGTTAGATTTTTAAACGAATTAGCTGCAATGAAACAATTAGATGCCATTTGTTTATATGTGATTAGGCCATCTGAATTAGAATATTCTAATCATGGAAGTGAGATTGGAGTATCTCGTTTAGATGTTCCTTATACACTTGTTAACAATGTAGATAAATCTAAATTTATTGATGCAGTTTCAACAATGTTTTCTTCCTTGTTTGCCGGAAATTTTCCAGATACAAATGATATTGTTAAGTATTCTAAGGAAACAGAGACACCGCTTTCTTTACCAACAGAATATTCAGCGAATTTGGCTGGAATTATATCATCTACATGCGATGTAAAAATATCTGATTCAAGTCTTTCATTTATAGTATATAATGATAAAATGGCTAAATACATCTGTAAAGAACTTAATATAGATGATACAACTATTTTACAACAAGGTAAAAAATCAATTATTAATATTGACTCACCATATATTTTTGAGGATCTTAAATTATGGGAGCTTATAAATACTAATAATGCAACTATAGTAATACCAAGGGTATTAGTAGATCTACAAAATATTAATTACATTCAAGCATGGTGTGAGCCATTTATGTCTTTAATTAGAATTTTTAAATCCGAAACAAGGAGAGCAAATGAGAGCAACTAGAGTAGTTATTTTATCTCAGGATGAGGTAGGTGAGGCTATTAAAGCCTTTGTTAGAGCTAAATATCACGAAAAAATTGAAAAAGCATACCATTTAACAGATTTTATAATGAACGCTGATGGTGATTCCAAATCATATTCCTTTGTATATGAAGAAGCTATTGGGCTTCCATTATTTAAGGACTAATACCATGTATATAGTTTTGCATCTTCCGTCTGGAAATTGTATAACTAATAGATTTACAGGCAAGCAAATGTTTTACAAAAGAGAAGAGCTTGCATACAGAGATCTTTTACAAATAAACATATCTAAATATAATCCATATCGCCAAAGACTACAACTTATGGTGCTGTGTGCAGAGATAGAGAAACAAATGCCAGGGTCTATTTTAGAGATTTTTGTTCGCCCTGACGGAAATATTAAAACTGTCTCTCCTAGAACGTTATTTGCGTGGCTTAATAGGCGTGGCCACAAACATTTATATAAGGAACTGTTTAAGTTTTATTGTGATTCTGTAGGCATTAAGAAATTAGCTAATAGCAATTCACCAGTATGTTTTGACCATTATTTAATAGAATCAGTAGAGGATATAACAAAATGAATAATCAACTTAAATACCTAGCAACAGTTAATGGAATTACAATAGGAATGTTCAATGACATTTCTGAAGGTAGGATAGCTTGTGAACGAGCTATTGCAACGGGCATTGCTGGATATGATATGCATGTCCGTAAGATAATTGAAATAAGAGATACAACAAATGCATATAATGTTGTTGCAAGATTTTAATAATCCTCTATTAATAACAAATTAATAACAAACAAAATCCTTCTTACAATAAGGAATAACATATGACTAATACAGTATCAGTTTCCCTAATTTCAACTGGAACGGAGCGTTCAAGTATTTCAGTAGGAATTACTGGAAACACAAAAAACGATAAGCAGGTAGTTATGTCAAAAAAGGGTATCGAAATCCTTAATGGCGTTGCTGAAGTGGGAAAGACCTTTAATGCCCCTGCAGAAAAGGTTGAAGAAAGTTTGATTACTCGTCTAAAGGGTCTTCCAAATGGTGAAGATATTTTTAATTACCTTAAGACATATAATTATAGCATTACAGATTATGTAAGTAGTGCCATCAGTGCTTTGTCAGCTACTAAGCTAAAAGAGCCTACTGGTCGTGCTAAGCGTGGAAAGGGCTTTGCAGCGAAGCAGCTTAAGATTACAATTGCTAACCTGGCTAAGCTTACATGCCTATTTGTAGAAACAGATTCTACAAATAGTATTACAGATCAGAGTTTATCTACTGCATTTACAAAGCTTCTAGAAACAATCAAGGAGCTAGATGAAGATACAGTTGTTGCTGCTGCATCTGCAATTGTTAAGAAGCATGGCATTGATTCTCAGGGACATGTTAAGTTTAGGGGATCTGCCGAGACTGATGCTGATACAGATTCTTCTGAAGAAGATTAATAACTTATCATTAATAGTTCTTGTGGCTGGAGGTCTAGGCTTCCAGCCACAAACTATTTCAAGGAACTTTACTGGGTTATTGTATAAAATAAAGTGTATAGAAAGCTGCTTAAAATAGTTTTTATTGAGGATTAAAATGGCTAATCTTAATGGATTTGAGCTAGTTCACAGTAGTAAAATTTTTGACCTTAGCGAATTGCCTTCAAGACTTCAACGTGGTTTTGAAACAGCCAGGGCTGCATCAAAATATTCTGATGGCTTTTGCACAAGAGATAAAATGGGTGCATCTATTTTTGCTGGAAGTAGACTACTTTCTATTGGATTTAACCAGTATAGCAAAAGTAGGCCAAGCAATAAATTTATTCATGTAGTAAATAATAAGATAATTGAGTTTTATAAAGCAATACATGCTGAACAAGCAGCTATAGATAAAATTAAGTATAGCACTAACTATATTAATTCAAAGCTCATTTTATATGTCTATAGAGAAACTGCTGAAGGGTTACCTGCTGCATCTGCTCCGTGTTTATTATGTCAACAAACTATTAAACAAACTGATTTAATTTCTATAGTTAGGTTTTTTACACCAAATGGCGAATATTCTGAGTGGAAAGTAACTTAAAGGTTTAAACAGGAGCTTTGATGAAAACTAAAAAGAAAAGTATTGTATTAAAAATGGAATTTGACTTGGTTGACTGGACTGATAATTCGTATGTCCCGAGCTTTTCTGAAATTTCTTCAACCCTAAAAATTATTTCAATTTATAAACAGACACCAGAAGTCTTTACTAAAAATCAAACAAAGATATTAACATCTTGGCTAAAGAAAAACTCAATCACAAAGTTTGTAAAAGCAAAGGAATTAGCAGAGAAGCATCAGGCTCTTTTAGAAGAAGATGGCCAGTTTGCTTTTGGGTCAATGTGGATTAAGCGGTTTAACACTAACCATTAGTAGTTGGAGAAATTAAATGAAAACATCTATGAATAAGCTTGAAAAAACTGTAAGTCAGATTTTATCTATAGTTTTACCGGTTTCACAATGGTATTTGACTATATTTATTCTATTAACATTTAAGGCATATTCCATTATGCAGTTGCTTGTATTAGGAGCAATGCTTTTCTCTATTGTAATGTGTTATAGAAAAGTTCAACAGGCTTTACTTTTATCAATTAGTAGTGATAAGTAATCATCCATAGGATATAATTATGACTAATATAGAAAAAGGGCAGGTATTCCCTGCCCTTGGAAACGGCTTTGTTGAATTAGTAGATTTTATGGGAAGTGATCTTAGTGTAGTAAACTCTGCTAGAGTTTCGATGGGAAAGAGGCATACTGAGTTTACACCAGAAGATGAAAAACTCATTAAATATCTTGCGAGAGAGGGGCATACCAGCCCCTTCCGTCATGCATTTTTGAGTTTTCACATAAAATGTCCATTGTTTGTTAAGGGGCAGTTTGATAAGCATCAAGTAGGCATTTCAATTAATACAATTTCGGGTCGTTATGTTAAGACAGCAGATGACTGGTATATTCCAGAAGTTTTACGAAAAGCTGCAGATAACGTGAAGCAAGGTAGTAAGGATGAAGCTAGCGAATATAATGAAACTTATCGGATGTTAATGGATGAGCATTATAAGAGTGCTATTAACCTATACAATGCTATGATTACTTCTGGCGGTATCTGTCGTGAGCAAGCTAGAACAATTCTACCGCAAGGTATGAATACAGAATTTTATATGTCTGGTAGTTTACAGGCATTTATTCATTTTATTAAGCTTAGAACAGATAGTCATGCTCAAAAAGAAATTCAGGAATATGGTAAAGTAATACATACCATTGCCAGTGATTTATTTCCAGTATCAACAAAAGCATTATTGGGGTTTTTATGACGTTATTTAGGTCAAACATACCAGTTCTTGATAAAGCTGTAACAGACTATTGTAACTATTTAGAAAAGTTATATATTTTACCTCAAGGGCATTACGCCTTAGCTGGTGGTGCCATACGCTCAATTTTCGATAAGACTCGACTTAAAGATTTTGATATTTATTATTTAGGAGAAAACTTTGATACAGGAAAAATTCCTGACTATACCAGAGTAACTCTTGAGAATACATCCTGTAGCATTGAAATAGTTACACCAAGCCTGCTAAAATTTTCCTCTATACCAGTACAAATTATGACATATAGATATGACCCTGACTTTAAAACTAGGGTAACAAAGATTACTTCTGGAATAGTACCAGAATGTAATGCAACTACTTTTGCAACATCTCCTTTTGAAATAATAAATAGTTTTGATTTAACTATCTCAAAGGGATTTGTTGAATTTACAATATCCGCCAGAGGTAATATTTCAATTGACTCAATATTTGTAGCTCCAGAGTGCTTAGTTGACATTGCTTTACGTCAGTTGAGACATGCTGAGATTTTAAATGTTCCAACCCAGCTTACAACATTAAAAAGATTTGCTAAGTTTATATCGTTAGGTTATTCATGCGATGAAGATTTCTTTACTGATTGGAGAAAGCGGTTAACACAAAATCCATATTTACTGGTGTTATCTTATGATTAAACTAGAAATAGAGCTTGCCCAAACTAACATGAATGACAAGTTACCTGTCAATAATATATTTGCTACTGTCAATAATTTAGATAGTTTACAAAATTATGTAGGTTTTTTAACAAGCATACAGAAAACTATGCCTTTTGTTATCCCTGACAAGCAGCTTTTGTTAGCTAAGGCCTGTGAAGCAATTAAAGATTTGTTAACTTTACATAATATTAGCATGCACGAAGATAGTTTACATTATAGCTATGTGTATTTCTCTTATGTAATTGATAACGATATAACTTTGTTTTCTTCTCCACCAGTAACGTCATATTCAATGTTTAATAATGTGACTTTAAAAAACAATATTTACAGTGTATATACACACCCAAAGCCAAGAATAAACTTTACTAATGTTTATAAATGCTTTCTATCTAACGATAGCATTGTATCATTAATTGATTATAGAACGAATAATGCTATAAAATATTCTGAAACACTAGAAGAGATTAGGATTAAAAATAGACTATACAACTTTAAGTCTGTTTATGAAGATATATCGGAGCAATTCGGCACTAATTGTATAAATGCAATTAATGTAGTAACAGCTCAAAACCTTTTACAGTTTAAAACACTGTTAGATTATTAATGGAGAAAATACAATGACAACTGCAAACACTCGCCAAACTATAGTAGTATTGAATATGAGCAATATGGCTGGTTATGTAAATAACTTTATCCCAGGCCAAAAAACACGCATTGACTATAAAAAGCTGTTAAAACATGCTGCTAATAACCGAGAGATTATTGGTGCCTTGTGTGTAAGTCAGTATGATACAGTCTTTATGACAAATAAGTCTGAGGAATACCGAAATAAGAATAAAAAGTTTCTTTCCTCACTTAAATCCCTTGGCTGGTCACCACTACAAGTTCAATATAACATGGAAAGCAAAGACACAGACCCAGTGTTTCAGGGTGTGTGGCGTGAAATTTATACTATGCTAATGGATGAAAATGATGAACCTAAGTATGATTTTTCAAATATTGACTTAGTGTTTGTTTCTGGTGTTGCTTCATGGATGCAGGTAATTAAGCCATTTTATATAAATGGATTTTCAATAGAAATTCTTTTCCCTAAAAAAGGACTATCAGCAGAATTATCCAGGCTTTTTGTAACCAGGGATTTAAATTTGGAATCACTGATTGTAAATACTTTTAGTAATGTATAACAAGGACTTTACAATGGCTTCATTATTTCAAATTGCCACAGATTCTAAAAGTTTCACACGATTGCTAATAAATCCTATAGTTAGTATGCTTTCTAAGCAAAAAGTGACTATAGATGACTTGTTTTTACCAGAAGAGCGTCTATTGGCAGATGAACATAAAAATATAGATATTTCTGATACTGACTCAGTAATAGCGGTCAAAATTACACCACAAACTTTTTCATATATTGATGAACTAGAAAATGTATCAGATAGTGTATCTAGGTTTTTTCCAGTTCTCTACGAAAAAAAGCTTAAAGCAATCGTTAGTGCAAAAAATATTAGCACCTTATTTACAAGTAATAATAATGTATTTCTCTATTACTTTAATAATGGTGAGTTAAAGTATCTAGTAGATTGTGATACACACCGTAATTGGCATGGAACAAATTCATCTGTCATTCTTTCTCACTTAAGGGGCATAGCTAAGTTTTCTTTACTAGAGGAAAAGTTACTTGCTGATTTTTTTAACAAAGTGCCACATATGGCATTAACAAGTTATTCAGCAGTAAGTGCAAACGCATTTTATAATCCAGTGAAACGTGATACCCAATTTTATCTATCAGCAAATGAGCTTATTCTTGGCTCATTTTTATTTGACCTGGACCAAAATAAAACTTCAGTTATACTTAAAAGACTACACTCTTATAAAGAAAATGAAGGAAATATAAATAAGCTTTCATATCTTTATGGAGATCCTAAAATATCAGACAACTTTGGTATACTACAATATGATATATATTATAAGAATGATTTCTTAGATTACAAAATACCGTTTATTGTTGTAAATTCAGATTTTAAACAACTCAGTATTACTGTAGAATTATCGAATTTAGATAAAGATTTTATTGAGTCATTGCTTCCAGTAGTAACAACAAAGCCAAAAGATTTTTATTCTAGTTATAAGACATTTAGTTATACTGATGATTTTATGATTAAGAATTGCAACTCTATTTATAATCATAATAAAAGTGTTAAAGTATTAGTTAAAACAGAAAAGAAAAATTCTGAGCATACTAAAGCTTTTAACACTAAAATGTTCAATGATTATTTAGGATATGCTATTTCATTGGTTGCCATACCACTGTTTCAATCAGAGTTTGTGATTCCAGAACACTTAAATAGTAAATACGCCTTTAGCATGGCACCCAAGAAATTTACGTTGGTCCGTAATCAATACAATAAACACAATAAGATTATACCAGTAAATACAGTCATCCATAATAGTCATGAATTTCCTGATATTACATCAGCAGTATCAAACTTTTGCGAAGGGTATCGCAAAAAAACTATAAAGAATGTATCATCAGCTAATCCAAGTCTTTTTACTCGATATTTTGTAACACCTTTTCTGGATGTTAGTGTGTGTAAAACTGCCTATATTAGTTGGCTAACCTCATTAGACAGCGAGTTTTGGAGTAAAACATTCCTCAGAAAACAAACAAGTGGTATTTTTGGGTTATTATCTGATAAGACTTTTGGGGTTAAAAACATTCTTAATCATATATTCCTAGTTTCTGACGAAGAAGCTTGTACATTTTGGTATTCATCAAGTGAACGATGTTCCTTGTCAATGAACTCAACTGACTCTGGATTTAAGGAATTAGTGGAAATAGCTGAAGCTAATTTTTCTTTAACCACAGAATATATTGAACAGCTTAGATCTTGTGAATATATTTCATCTACATATACTTTACATATTAATAGGCTATTATTCCTATCACCGGAATCTTTGTCTATTTTTAATGAATTATACCTGTGCAAAACATTTGACCAACTAAATACTGTTCTAGAAAAACATATCCCCTACTTATTAGAGATTGCTACTACATGTTTAGAAGAACACGTAATAAGTAATTTACAAGATTCGTATAAATATTTTATGCATGTAATAAAAACTCTTTCTAAGGAGCTAGAAAATGATAGCGTTGCCACTACAAAAAACACTGCTGCAGAGTAATATTCAACTTTATGCACTAATTTCGTTTCTAGAAAACGTGTTTATTGGGAAAACAGACCAATATTATACTGCAGAATCTCTACTAAATGAAGAATTCGCAGCAGTTACATCTCATGAAATTATTTTTTCATCTGATGCGGAAATTTTAGCCTTCGATACTAAACTGTGTGGTATGTTTAATAAGTATCTAGAATCATACAATTTAACATGTAGGGTAGGAGACTCACCATATTACTCGCCATTCAAAAGTATTTTTACTACACAAAATGCTAAGGTTAGAGTTTTATGGTTAAAAGGTAAAGTCATTTCTGTTTTACTTGGTAATAAACCAGAGACCTTATTAAAGTCTACTACTGAGTATTGGTCATATAACTTTGGGATGTCTGAAACTTGTAGCACACATGCTAGTCTTTCTGATGAAGACAAAAAGATTTTAATGGGTTTACCGCAAAATTACTGGTTTACACAAAATGAATACATTTCGTCTTCTACCTTTAATAAGCTTTATACTGACTCCGATAAATCTGTTTGTTTGTCCAAAGGATATTTTAGACATGGTAGTATTGAATATGACGAAAATTTAGGATTGCATCTCCTTATAAATCCAGACCGTTTAAGAGGAAATATTTTTGATGGTGTTTCCTCAAAGTTAGAACATTATCTTTATTTAGCTGATATTGGGTTATTGAGTAGTGGAGGTTCTTATCTTTCCTGTAATCGAGAAAACTTCACCTTTTATAACACCACTGTTTTGGATTCTGTAAAAAATCAAAACACTTATGTTAAACTAGAGATTGAGGATTTAAAAAGCTTTGTTAAAGAAGCTTACTCTATACGAGATAAAAACAAAGTTTGTAAATCTGCTTACAGCAGCAACAGTGCAATTCTAGATAATGAATTTATTGCTAAATATACAAATAATCCTAATTACTCTATAGTTTATTCTAAAAATAACTACTTCTTCTATATTAATAAAACAGATAAGCTTAAAATTACTACTCTAAAGACAAAAGTTACAAAGACACTTAGAGAAAATTTTATTAAAGTTTTAAATGTTTTGGGTTATTTAGAATTTTTAAACAGCTTAGATTTTGCTAATTCTGTTTCATTGGTTAATACAAATACTTTAAGGCTCATGTCAACTTATTCTATTAGTACAAATAATACTGCTAAAGAAACTTATACCCAGTATTATAACAATTTGTATGAACCGCAACTAGCAGAAACTAGCCATGAGATTTTTGGTTTCTTATCTGTGCTGCAGCAACCACCAATTTTGTCATTCAATAAAAAATTTGCATTAACTTATAATTTAAGTGAGCTTTTGCAGTCAGTTTTTTCACACCCTGATAATAGTTCCTGGATTCTAGTAGATAATCTAGATAAATTGTTATTGTTCATTACAACCAATTTTATTGTTCCTGATGAAGTTTCAACCTTTTTAAATACATTTACATTGTCAACCATTATTGTGCGACGGGGACATGCAGATAAAGATGGAATTCCTGCAGTTAGGAACTATAGGCTTCATTCTGAACCAATATCAACAGAAAGAACTATTAAAAGCTGTATGACCCTTAGTGATCAAGGTCAGAAAATTCTAAATTCTGTTGGAACATTAACGAGCCCAAGTGATATCATTACATGGTTAGAATTATGTAAAACATACTTTGTAACAACATTACCAGCAGAGTTAAATGTTAAATTTCCTAATGCAGTTAGTATAGATTCTTTATCCAACAATATCAAAACATATATAAACAATTATATTAATCTCTTACAAATAGAAGAGCCTATGTATAATAATTTATATGCTGTATCTGAAGATAGTTCAACTGAATCTGAATAGGAGCAATAATAATGACAACTATACAAGATGTAAAACCATCTGTTTTTATTGCAAGGTATCAATTAGCATGTTTTTATGTTGCTAATTATATTTTTGAAACAGTGATTTTAACAGATGACAACATTAACCTAGAAGGCTTATCTTCTTTACAGAGGGACCATGGATTTTTTATGGCTTCTCTTAGGCTAATTGAGCAACTAACAGCATTCTCATCCGAACAGGATCTACTTGCTGTAAGAGAGAAAGTTATTAATTCAAAATCAATGTATTTTAAGAAAAGCATGCTATTGGCCGTTGTAAACAGCTTGCCCAAAACAGCAAGTCAATCTGGCCCACAAAGTAAGCAAAAGGTACTAACTAATGTATATGACGAGTATATTGTAAATACACTATACAATAGTTATTTTTCATCTTATACAGAAACACAAGAAGAGCTTAGCTATTTAGATGTTCCAGCAACTGACCCAAGTAACTTGGTTTCTTTGTTTGAACTAGGTGTATTTGATGCAACAGTTCTTAATACTGTTTCAGATATTCTAGATTTTTCCACAACAACTATATTACCAACTGTTGAAAATGTTATTTCAGCTCTTGAAAACAATCCAAGATATTCAGTATATCAACAGTTCTTTAAGATTTTACGAAAGTGCTTGATATAATTTATATCTATTAATAGTATCTATATTAACAGTATTTCCATACATAGAGTGAAGTTTAATATGAATTTTAGAATCTAACACAAGACCATTAGTTATATCAAATAGTATATTTGAATAATCTTTATAATTTTCAACAGTTATACTGTTATCTTTTATCAGTTTTGCTAATGGGATAAGATGATGAACAACAAGATTACCTCCACGAATGCCCGAAATATAGCATGTATATTGAGCTTGACTAAGGCAATCTTTAATCCACCGTGAATACTCAAGTGTATTTTTTCGTATAAATTCATTTACAGAAATTCTACTATGTGGAATTCCAGTTCCTCCGTTTTTTAGAGATATTAGTCTAGACTGTTGACAACCACAAGATTTTCTATCCTGTGTTACAACTAATTCATGGGCATCTAAAAATCTTACATTACCACAAATACATTGACAATAGAAAGTTCCTGCTGGTTCATTGTCAATGGCTCTTCGTATAACAGTAAAGTAGTTTAAAGTAGTTCCAATAATATTGTTATATTTAGAATTGTTGCTTTTACTTAATAATCCTTTTCTTCCATTAATTCTAGAAGAACAGGTTTTGCAAGATTTAACTTTCCCCTTTACAACATCATTAACAGGTGTATTGGTTGTCTTTCCACAGTCACATGTGCAGACAGCAAAAACCTTTTTAGGTGTTCTATATATACTATTAATAAGTAAGTTATTATATTTATTATTAATATAACTTGAATAGGTTTTACTGTGTGCCATATTATGGCCTCGTTTCTTAATTTAATTCTATTTCCACTATTGGTTATACCAGGAAATATTTGTTTGGAGCTTTTATGGCTAGCAAAACTGAAAATATTAGCAAAGATTTTTTCACTACCTCAAAGCACATGTCTCTCAGTAAACTAAAGGACTTCTTTAATACCGTTGTGCTAAAGATGAACCCTGCAATTTGCCCACCAATCATTATTTGGGGTACACCCGGCGTTGCTAAAAGCGCCATTGTTGAAGAGGTCTTTGGTAAGCATGAAAAGGGGCTTGTGACTACAATTTGTTCCCAGCTTGGGGCACTTGAAAGCAATGGGCTACCACATATTGAAACTGTTAGGGTGCCAGACACTCCAAACGAAAGCTACTCAGAAACTCGCTTTACTCCAACTAGTACCTTTGGTCGTGGCAAGCATAATTTATTCCTTGATGAGCTTAATAATGCAAGTCCATCTATGATGGCAGCTGTACAGAACCTTCTCTCTGCAAGAAAAATGGGTGGAGATGACTACAGTAATGTATATATTATTGCTGCATGTAATCCACCTTCAACTAACTCATTAGCCAATGATTTAAATCATCCAAGTGTGTCACGGTGTGTACACATTGTTCTAGATTATACCCTTGATGACTTTATTAACTATGCAATTTCTAATGGTAATATTCATCCAGCTATTGTCACATTTCATAAGAAGACATCTGGACAATATCTGCAAGCAAAGTGGGAAGTCCTTAAGAATACTTTTGCAGGTTACCAAGTTCCAGAACCAGGGTCTAATGAGCCTTATCCATGCCCACGGTCCTGGAAACTGGCTTCTGACTTTTTAAACACAATGGCTAAAAATCGTGGAATTGAGTATTCTCTTCTCCAGCCTATTGTAGAGGGTTGTGTTGGTGTTCAAGCAGCAGATCAATTTGCAGCTACTTATGCTTATATGAGTAAACTTCCTGATATTGAAGGTGCATATAATGGCACTATTACTTCTAAGGATGTTAACTTTAAGGGAGAAGTTGTAGTTGAGTATTTAACTGCCTTCTCTTGTATTTCATTTGCATCAGCTCAGATTGATAAAGCAAAGCTTGATGGTATTAAGTGCATCATGCCAAAAAACAAGGATGACAAGAAAACTGCTGCATGGAATCTTGTTTCAGGACTCCATCGTTTAATTCAGTTTGTTTCTGCAAGTTGTTCTCCAGAGCTTGCTCAAATGATGACTGCAGCAATCACTAGTCATATCAGCGTTCTTCCTGAGAGCTTTAATGCTGCATTATATAGTGATCCAGATCCAGAAAATGGCCTAACACGAGTTAAGACTTTTCAAAATACTACAAAGCATGTAAGTAAGAATGCCTCTACTATTCAAAACAGCATTGGATAAATTTTAGCTTTATTGGGTAGCTTGTATATGGGTTACAAGCTACCCAATATTAGCAATAAAACATTTCTATAAATCTATTTAATAGGATAAAAGATAATATTAGTAAAGGTAGGCTATGAAAAAGAACAATAATCTTACATTATACATTTATCCTGGGTATATTGCATGTAGGTTAAATAATAAATTGCATCGTGAAAATGGCCCTGCTATTACATGGCAGAGTGGTTCTAACAAGTGGTATTTAAATGATGAACTACACCAAATTGATGATCCTGCTGTTAAACATACTAATGGAACTAAGAAATGGTGGTTAAATGGTAAGCATTGTATTATAGAAAACAAACAATAACTTTATACTATATGTGCTTGCTTGTGTGGTATTTAAATGATAAATTATACCTTGTAACTAATCTTTTTACTGACTACATTAATAATTTTATATATTCATTATTATCAATAGTAACTAATGAAATTAGATTCTAATTTATGATTTAAATAGCAATTTAACTAGGCAATTATATTACAT
>JAJXYA010000061.1 GCA_021780795.1 Bacillota bacterium
ATTTATATACATAACTACCTTTTCTATAACACCTGCCTCTATAAAACATCTTTTAAAATATTGTGCTTCATCATGCTTTATTCCCATTGCTACAAAAACAACTGCAAATTTTTCACTTTCTTCCCCAACTACTTTTGCTTGACGAACAATTTGTGCAGCTAATTTATTGTGAGGAAGTCCATTTCCAGAAAATATAGGAAGCTTTTGGCCTCTAATAAGCGTTGTCAATAAATCAATGGAAGAAATCCCAGTTTGAATAAAGTTTCTTGGATAACTTCTTGCTATTGGATTAATTGGTCTCCCATTAATATTATATTTTTTCCCTATATAAATTTCTCCACCATTATCCCTTGCTTCTCCAAGCCCATTAAATTCTCTTCCTAAAATATCTTTAGACAACCTTATTGATAATGGCTCACCTGTAAAATCTATAGCAGTATTATATATTGATATTCCAGTGCTTCCCTCGAATATTTGTATAATCGCCTTATCTCCATCTATTTGAACTATTTTTCCTTTTTTCTTTTCATTGTTATTAACAGTTATATTCACAATCTCATCATAAGTAGCATCCTTAATTCCACTTATTACAATAATAGGTCCTTGAACTTTATCTATAGAAAGATACTGAAGCTTCATAGCTAATCCTCCTCTAGGCCATAAATATCCCTTATCTTTTGAAGCAATTTATCAAATTTATATAGTTCATTATTTGAAATGTTATATTTCATCTTAATTATTTCATCAAATATTTGTTCATTGTAGACAGACGTTAAATTAGCTCCCTTTTTAATATTTTTTAAAGCTGTTTTATAAAAGGTTAATACTACCTTAAGCATTTTTGACTGTTTAATTATAGTAACAAAATTGTCATTTTTATGATAAGCATTTTGTTGTAAAATTCCTATTTTTATAAGCTTAGCTACAACTAAAACAAGCCTTTCTTCATCTGGAAGCACATCTTCACCAACAAGCTTAACAATTTCATTTAACTTATTTTCCTCAAATAAAATTTTCAATATTTCTTTTCTTAAAATTGGCAGCTCTTTAGCGTCATTTTCTTCATACCATTCTTTTAAATCTTCCACATAACTACTATAGCTTGAGAGCCAGTTGATTGCTGGATAGTGCCTGCCATAAGCTAAATTTTTATCTAAGCTAAAAAAGCAAGAAGTAAGCATTTTCGTATTTTGCGTTACAGGCTCTGAAAAATCTCCTCCTGCCGGCGATATTGCCCCTATAATAGTTATTGAGCCTTCTGTATCATTTAAATTTTGTACATATCCAGCTCTTTCATAAAACTGAGCTAATCTATACGGTAAATATGCAGGATAGCCTTCTTCTGCAGGCATTTCTTCAAGCCTCCCTGAAATTTCTCTTAAAGCTTCAGCCCACCTAGAGGTTGAGTCAGCCATTATAGCAACATGATATCCCATATCTCTATAATATTCAGCAATGGTGATTCCTGTATAAATGCTTGCTTCCCTAGCTGCTACAGGCATATTTGAAGTATTAGCAATCAATACCGTCCTTTCCATAAGAGATTTTCCTGTCCTTGGGTCTATTAGCTTTGGAAAATCTTCCAAAACCTCTGTCATCTCATTTCCTCTTTCTCCGCAACCTATATATACTATAATATCAGCATCACACCACATAGCTAAACTATGCTGCATCATAGTTTTACCAGTTCCAAAGCCTCCTGGAATTGCAGCAGTTCCACCTTTTGCTAAAGGAAAAAAAGAGTCTATTATTCTTTGTCCAGTTACTAAAAGTTTATCCGCTTTTTTTCTTTCCTTTATAGGCCTTGGTTTCCTAACAGGCCATTTATTGGCTATGGAAATTTTATGAACCTTATCTTTTTCTTTCAAAATCAATACCTTTTCGTAAAGATTATATTTACCATCTTGTTTTACCGAAAAAACCTTACCAAAAGCTCCCTTAGGTACCATTAATTCATTAACTATTACATCCGTTTCTTTAACCTCTCCAAAAATATCGCCTTCTTTTAAAATATCATCAGCTTTTACAAGAAACTTTACTTCCCAAAGCTTATTTTCATCTATGGAAACCAAGCCAACACCTTCTTTTATAAAGCCAACATTGCCTTCATCTATTTTCTTAAGCGGTCTTTCTATTCCATCAAATATTTGTCCTATTATTCCAGGACCAAGATTTACACATAGTGGATTTCCAGTTCCAATAACTTGTTCACCCTTACTTAAGCCTGAAGTTTCTTCATAAACCTGTATTGTTGCTAAATCTCCTTCTAATATGATAATTTCACCAATACATTTTTTATCACCTACTAAAACCATTTCTCCCATTTTTATTCCTTGCATATCATAAGCCTTTACAACTGGTCCATTTATAGAAATTATTTTACCCATAAAAGCCCCTCCACTATAGCTTAGCTACTTTATATCCAATGTAATCTCTCATATTTTCAAGCTTAAATATAAAGCTATTATTAATCCTCATTCTTGAACTACAATCTTCCAAAATAAAACCTCCTATTATATCATTTTCAGGTTCTATGAGCTTAAACTTTTTATCATAAAGCATATGGTTAAATTTCTCTTTATTTTTAATATATAAAATCAAATTTTCACCATTAAACTCCTTTTCTGCCTTTTCAATTTGCACTGCAATGTATTTTTCATATTCTAAGGAGTTTATAAAAACTTTTAAACTTTTTGTAAGTTCATTTTTGATATCTTCAATAAACTCTAATTTTACAGCTAAAACATCTTGTTTCGCTTTTACTGATGCTTGTGACACCAATTCATTTTTCTTTTTTTCACCTAATTTTTCAGCTTCTTTTATAGCTCTTTTAAGTTTCTCATTTAGTTTTTCTTCCTCAATTTTAATTTTCTCATTCATGCTTTTCTCTATTGTTTTTAATTCTTCTTCCTTTTCTATTTGTAATTTATTAAAAAGTGCGCTAGAAAATTTATTTATATTTTGCTCCATACTTCACCTCATAAATTTATGCCGATACAACTCTTTATATATTTCAATATATAACCATCTTCCTTTGAAGTCCCAAATCTATCGGGAACCTCGATTATTAAAGGCAGCTTTTTATAAAGCCTAATTTTATCAATCTTATCTTTTGCGAGTTCTCCAATTTTTTCCGTAATTATAATAATACCAATACTTTTTCATGTCTCAGATGAAGTGGTTTCACCCATAAGAGGAATTAGTTTATCTGGAAGAATAGATAGTTGGAAAATTATTTTTGAACAGGTTTTTCTAATATTTTGCTTTCTTCCATATCAAGCTTATCTTATGTTAAATGCTATATTTAAAACTATATATAGAATGGTTTTTAGTAAAAGAAACCTATTACAATGGCAACCAGCTGCTGATGTAGAGATGCTATTAGGTAAAGATATGAAAAGTTTTATAAAAGGAATGTGGATTGGAAGTTTTATTTCAATTTTAATTCTTATACTTGCTTTTTTAAAATCCTTAAGTGCTGGGATATTTTTTACTCCTTATTGTCTTTTATGGTTCTTAAGCCCTGGTGTAGCATATTATATTTCAAAACCACGAACTAGAGTTAGCGTTAAACTTTCAAAAGAACAAATAGCAGTTTTGAGAAGAATAGGTAGAAGAACATGGGCTTACTTTGAAGATTTTGTGGCACCTGAGACAAATTGGCTATCGCCTGATAATTTTCAGGAAGAACCTGATAACGGCATAGCATATAGAACCTCTCCTACTAATATGGGCATGGGTCTCACCTCTAATATAGTAGCTTATGATTTTGGATATATAGGAATTGTAGAACTTTTGGATAGGGTAGATATAATACTTACCAATATGGAGGGCCTAA
>JAJXYA010000474.1 GCA_021780795.1 Bacillota bacterium
TAGAAAAAGCACTAGAAATTAATCCAGTGCTTTAAAATTTATTGTTTAATTTGGGCTATTTATAATTTTACCCAATACCATAATACCATTTTCCTTAGGACACTTCAAGGACACGTTTTGGACAATTTTAAACCTCTAATTTTATGCCATCTATTCCAAAAATAAGAGCACTTAATTCTTCTACACCTTGCTTCATATCTCGTGCTACAGTCTTTTCACTTACTTCTAATTCTTCTGCAATTTCTGAAAAAGTCTTATTTTTACCGGACACATATAACATTTGAATCACTTTATATCTTCTTAAAGCATTTGGATCGTTGTCCATTTCAGCACTGTATTTATAAAGCTGAATCATTCTGTTTATATGTTTAACTATAATATAAGTTCTATCATGAGTTTTCTTTATTGAATTAATATACATTCCCTCATCATCAATATTATCAAGTTCGTCCAATACGTCTATAGCATTTATTTCATTAAGCTGAGAAGAAGTATATACAGCATTTTTACAATGTAGCCTGAACTTATTGTAATTTCTTAAAAGCAATTTAGTGTTTCTTAATCTTCTGTCATGTCTGTATTTAAATTTATCCTCTTTATCCCTTTGGATTCTATCAAGAGCTTCTTTCACCCCAGCTTGTATTCCAATCTCTATTGCCTTGTCCACTGTTAAGTTACTCACATTATCACTTCCCTTACGCCTAAGACAAGAAATCATATTAGGCTAATTTTTCGATACGTTGCTGCACCATTTTCTTTTCAGCTTCTAGTTTAGCTTTAAGCGTCCAGTTCTTATTACCAACTGCTTTTCTAATATCTATATTAATTTGATCTATTCTACCTAAGTACATATCTTTATAATCTATTTTCATGCAAACCTCCTTAAATTTTAAACCCATTTAGTAATTCATCCTTAGTAGCTCCTTTAATTTGTCCTCCGATTTCACTAAGTTCTATTGTAATTTTTTGATATTCAGGAATATAACTTTTTTCTATAGTATCAAGTTTTATATTTTTATTATTTAAATATAAGCAAGCTTTCTTTTCTCTTTGGAGAAGGGAATTATATTTTTTCTTCAAAATTATCGAATCATCCATAAATTACCTCCATTTTATTGGTGTAATGATTGGTGTAATAAACTTAAAAACATTACACCGCCTTCAAACCGTTGATATAACTAACCTTAGCTCTTACTGGTGTAATGAATGTAATGAATTTCCCTATTGTATACATATATACATATTACATATACATATATTTACATATATTTTATACAGTATATACTTTTACCTTATTTTATTACATTCATTACACTTTCTAGGAATACCAATACTTTGAGGTCATTATTCATTACACTAATCATTACATTTCATTACACCTTTTCGAAATTCATTACACCACTATTGATAAAATTTCACTTTATTCCAATTCTTTAACGGTTTACCTTTTTCTCTTGGAATATCCTTACTTTTCATTTGCTCTACAGCTTTTAATGTTTCTATCGTACTTTTAAAGCCCTCACTATTAATTATGCCTTGCAAGGCTTTAGCTAAAGAATCCCATAGCTTTTCAAACTCACACATTGTATTTTTAAAAACTTGTATTATATCTTTAATTTGTTCAGGAGTTAATTTTAAACTCTTAGCTTGAATTATCTGAGCGTTATCTAATCCCAAGCCTTCATATTCTTTTCTTAACTCTTCCATAAAATCTATCAAAACATCACTTCTTTCAACATATTCTTTAATTGTTATTTGTTTTCTCGCTCCTCTTGCCTAGAAAATTCACTACTTGATTTGCACCATGAGTAGGTTCATTTAGTGAAGTAAATCCTTTTGCATTTATTTCAGCTTCCATTTTTTCATCTACGGTTAATTGAGCCATTAATAGGCATAAATTATATGGTGTAAAAAACTGTCCTTTCCATTTACTGCCTAATCCCAATTCCATAAAAACCTCACCTAGGTAATCTCCTGGAACTTCTAGTGCCATTGTTAACTCTCCAAATAGCTCTGGGAATATAGCTGCTTCTTCTTTTGAGTATTTTGATATTACATTCAAGTATTTATCTTCACGTTCTCTCCACTTAATGAAGTTAACTGAGTTGCTTAAAGTTATTGCTGCCAGTTCTAAAAAGTCTGAAAATACTGTCCAAGTATTGTGCCTATACGATAATTTTTCAAAAAGTTTCACCATATTCTTTTTGTGTTCCATTTTATTAACTTTAACTTTTTTCATTGTTCCGCCTCATTTTTAGAATCCGTATTAATTAAACTTACCTATAATTTGCACACTGTCTTTGTATCCAAAATGCTCATTAATCCTTGACCCATGGATTATAATCATTACTACATTCTGTTATCTCTACTTGATGATCTTTATCTAACAACCCAATACCCTTCCAATACAAGCCACATTTAGTTCTTCCCTTCTCAAATTCTTTCTCAGTCATTTTCTTGGCAAACTTGATAGATGATAACGTATATTCTTTATTTTCTTTACACCATGCCTCGTAAGTCTTATACATGTCGGCTACATTCACTCTTACGGTTTCACTATTAGCAACTATACATTCATCAGCTATAAATCTTTGTATAGGGTCAGAATCAATCCTATATTCATCTACAGATGCTTTAACTACATCTGGAACATGTTCGCCTTCTTGTTGCCATTTTAAGCATCCTTCTATCGCCCAATTAAGTATTCCACTCAACTCAGGTAGCAATTTATTTTCAAAGAAATTTACATCCTTGTCACCGTCTCCGAACTTATATTTAAAAGGAATCTTTCTAACCCTTCTCCATATACCCTCATCATCATTGTTTATCTTGGGCATGTGATTAGTAGACATCCATAGTTTAAAAGTTGGCTGTAGATTAAAGCTTGATTCATATAAGTTTCTTACCTTAACAGTTTCATCCGCTCCAGAGGTAAGAGACTTTAAAAGTCCTTCATCAAAGGATTTATTTCCTTTCATTTCATTTACACTTACAAACCTTTTTCCTATTAGCCCTGCAATTTCTTCTCTAGTACCTTCATCACCCATCTTCTCCATTAAACTTTTGGCATCAAGTCCGTCTGCATATTCTCCCATGAATCGCATAATGGTTTTTATAAAGGTTCCTTTACCATTAGCTCCATTACCATGAAGTATATAAAAACATTGTAAATTTGCATCTCCAGTCATGGAATAACCTATAGATTTTTGAATGTAATTTATTAATTCTTCATCACCTAAGAATATTTTATTAATAAACTCTACCCAGTTTTGTTATTTCATCTTTGGATCATATTCAACATTTACAATCTTTGTACAAAAATTTCTTCTATCATGCTTTTCTAGCAGTCCAGTTTTAAGATTTAATGTACCATTTTTTATATTTAGCAAATAGTTGTCCTTATCAGTTTCAGTTATAATTAAGCTGCCTTGTGTCATAGCCTGATTGACCATAGCCTTTATCTTTCCATCCGATTCACTTCTTAAGACAAATTTTTTTATTGATTCTTTTAATTTAGTTTTCTTTGCTTCCTCTTCATATGTTAGTCCCTCTAATGATATGGCTTCACCTTCTGATTGTAACTTTCTAATTACTTTTCTAGCTTGTCCTTCAATTTTGCCAACAAAATCAAATTCCCAGTGCTTACTGGACCACAACAACCAACTCTTACGCAGTGGATTGTATCTAATATTTTTACCGTATATAGCCATTAATCTCTCAGCATTACCAACATCACTAAAATTGAAATTAACAAGACTCTGCTCTACTGCATCATCATATTCATAAACAGAGGTGCTATTAATAATCTCCTCAAGTTCTTCCTTTGTA
>JAJXYA010000144.1 GCA_021780795.1 Bacillota bacterium
CAGGCTTAGAAATAAATGGAGTTGTTGATTTGCAGACAAATGAAGCATTAGTAAATATTTTAAATAAGCCTGTATTGGAATTTGGAAATAATAATATTGTTGCTAATCGTTATATTCAGTGGAGATTAAATACAACTGTAGATGGAATATTTGGCAATGATACTAAAAAAGCTATAATGACATATCAAAACGCAAGGAGATTAGTATCTGATGGTATAGTGGGGAACATTACTTGGACAAAATTAATAGGATAAAAGCCTGGATGTCAAATCCAGGTTTTTTATATTTTAGGAATACTTTTTAGTTTAAAAGTTCAGAATAGAGAAGTGCCAGTAGAAAGAATGCAAGGAACAGAGCAATTGATAATTGTTTTGTACCCGTGAGAATGACAAGGAGGTAATTATGAAAGTTGGTATTCCCAAAGGCTTATTATATTATAAATATTACCCTTTTATTGAAAGATTTTTAATTGAACTAGATGCAGAAGTAATTACATCTACAGATACAAATAAAAACATTTTAAATCAAGGGGTTAAATACTGTGTAGACGAGGCTTGCTTGCCTATAAAGATATTTCATGGACACGTAGTAGATATAAAGGATAGATGTGATTTATTAGTAATTCCTAGAATTATGAGGACTCGGGAGCGAGAATATATATGTCCAAAGTTTTGTGGGCTTCCAGAAATGATATTATATAGCATACCTGATATGCCAAAGGTAATGATTGAGCCTATATATGCTACTAATGAGAAGGAGTTATATACTTGGTGCAAAAAACTTGGGAAGATGATTACGAAAGATGTAAATAAAATAAAAGGTGCATTTAACAAAGCTTTAGAAGAACAGAAGAATTTTAAATTTGGAATTAAAGATGAAGGCTATAAAAAAACTATTGCTTTAGTAGGGCATCCATATAATCTTTATGATACTTTTATTAATATGGATATAGTAAAGAAATTAAACAAATTGGGAGTAGGGGTAATAACAGAGGAATGTGTTGAAGAAGAACAAATTAAGTCAGAAGTAAAAACTCTTTTTAAAAGGCCCTTTTGGACTTTTGCTGCTAATTCTTATGGGTTTGCAACTAGCATCGCAAAAAGCAATGAATTGGATGGAGCAATATACATATCATCCTTCGCCTGCGGAATAGACTCAGTGGTACTTGAACTTATTAAAGAAAAGATTGAGGATTTTCCGCTCCTAGTTCTAAAGGTTGATGAACATACAGGTGAAGGAGGTCTAGATACGAGGATTGAGGCCTTTATTGATATGATTGAAAGGAGGAAAAATAGTGAAGATAACATTTACGCATTTAGGGAACACATATCTTGCAGCTAAAGCACTATTCGATGGTTTAGGAATAGAATGTATAATTCCACCATTTAGTAGTAATGAGGTATTAGAGCTAGGCTCAAAGTTTTCATCAGAAGAAATGTGTTTACCATATAAGATTATGATGGGCAATTATTTGCAGAGTATAGATAAGGGAGCAGATACTATAATTATCGTTGGAAGTTGTGGTCCTTGTAGATTCGGTGAATATTGTGAGTTACAAATGAATGCACTAAAGAAAATAGGACACGATTTGACCTTCATAGTAATTGATAGTCCTTTTGATATAGGGAAAGAGGAATTCCTAAATCGCTTATACAAAATCTCAGAAAACAGTTCAAAAAGTAAAGTTCAAAAAATTAGAGCATTAAAGGTAGCTTATGATGTAATTGATTTAATAGAAAAAATTGAAAGTAGATCACATTATTTAACAGGTTTTGAAGTAAATAAAGGAGACTTTAAGAAGCTTTTAAAAGATTGTAAAATTGATGCTGCTAAAGCAACTTCACCATCACATATGGTGAATATCTTGAAAGAATATAAAAATAAGATCAAAGAGGTTCCTATTAATAAGCATAAGTCACCAGTGAAAATTGCAATTATTGGTGAGATTTATACTGTAATCGAACCCTTTTCTAATCTTTATATAGAAGATAAACTTATGGATTACGGTGTAACCACTAAAAGAATGCTTACCCCTAGTTGGTGGGTTAAGGATATGCTACTTAGCAGTTTGAAGCTTAATTCAATTGACATAAGATTAGCTTCTAGAGAATATCTTCCATATTATATTGGTGGACACGGTAGAGAATGCATAGGAGAAGTTTTGCTTGCAGAAAAAGAGAAGTTTGATGGAGCAATTCAAATTTTTCCTATGGGATGTATGCCGGAAATTGTATCAAAAGCTATTTTGCCTGCAATTTCAAATGATAAAGATTTTCCAATAATGACCTTGGTAGTAGACGAAATGACAGGAGAAGCAGGGTATGTTACTAGAATAGAAGCATTTGTAGATATGTTAGAAAGGAGAAAAGATAATGTACTATATGGGAGTTGATGTAGGATCTGTAAGTACTAATATTGTACTATTAGATAATACTTTAAAGGTTATTGAAAAATTATATCTAAGAACAAAGGGTAAACCTATAAAGGCAATCCAATATGGATTCGAAATTTTAAGTAAAAAATACGACAATATGCAAATAAGCTCAGTAGGAACTACAGGTAGCGGAAGACATATGGCTTCTTTTTTAATGGGTGGAGACATAATAAAAAATGAAATTACCGCTCATGCAGTGGCTGCTTTAGAAATCGATAAAGCTGTAAGTACCATCTTAGAAATTGGAGGGCAAGATTCAAAGATAATTCTATTAAAAAATGGCATAGTGACAGATTTTGCTATGAATACTGTATGTGCAGCAGGTACTGGGTCTTTTCTTGACAGACAGGCAGAACGCTTAGAGATACCTATTGAAAATTTTGGAGAGTATGCATTAAGGTCAAAAGCACCTGTAAGAATAGCTGGAAGATGTGCTGTTTTTGCGGAATCTGACATGATACATAAGCAACAGCTAGGCTATAAAGAAGAAGACATAATTGGAGGCCTTTGTGAAGCTCTAGTAAGAAATTATCTTAGCAATGTAGGGAAAGGGAAAGAAATTCGCTCCAAAATATTTTTCCAAGGTGGGGTTGCAGCTAATAAAGGCATTAAAGCAGCTTTTGAAAGAGCCCTAGGAACTGAAATTTATGTTCCAGAGCACTATGATGTAATGGGTGCTATAGGAGCAGCAATACTTTCAAAGGACGAACTTATTAGGAAAGGAAAAACAAATTTTAAAGGCTTTGAAATAGCAGCTAATGATTTTATACCCAGAAATATTGAGTGCAATGGTTGCGGTAATAATTGTGAAGTAATTGCAATAAAAGATGGAGAAAAAACTGTAGGCTGCTTTGGAGATAGGTGTGGAAAATGGAGTAGTAAGATGGTAATATAAATTTATTACTGAAATTCAAAGATATTATTACTATACTTAACAAAAAATTAAAACTTTGTTTCCTTGAAACCAATTATTTACTACAATATAATAATATGTAATAGCAAATATGTACTATTTATATTGTAGTAGATATACAGGAGATGAAGGATTTGAAGAGAGATACTATAGAAAAAACAATGGAGAAAATAAGAGAAGAATTAAATAGGTTAGTGGGAATGAAAGAAATAACCTTACATGAAGGAGAAATTCTAAGACTTAGTCAGGAACTGGACAAGCTTATATATATTTATTATTCCAATAAATACTTGCCATAGGTGAGATTGAATTTCTAAGTAAACTTTAAAAAAATTCTCAGTGAATATTAAGTTTATATGTCATGGCAAGTAAACCCACATCTTAGGATGTGGGTTTTTAATATGCAATTTTATATTGATATTAAAGAGGAAATAAATGTATAATGGTTATATATGGCTAATATAAAACAG
>JAJXYA010000470.1 GCA_021780795.1 Bacillota bacterium
TTTAATGTAATAAAAGCTAACACACCTGGAACAAACTATGTGTTCTATAATCAAAAGGATAAATATTTTTCTAATGCTAAAATTAGACAGGCGTTCAGTTTAGCTGTTGATAGAGAAGAAAGAGTTAAAATTTTAAATAGAGGATTAGCACAACCAGCGTATGGATGGTGCCCACCAACACTTCAAATAGGTGGAGAGGACTTCAGAGCTAAAGTTGCTATAGAACCACTTAAAGCATTTAAGGATGCAAATCCAGATGCAAAAGCATTATTGATTGCAGGACTTAAAGAAATTGGAGCAGATCCAGATCCAGCAAAAAATACATTTACTTACTTACAATCTGGAACTGATGCTTTAACTAGAGAAAATGCAGAATACGATCAACAAATGTATAAGAAAAATTTAGGCGTAGACATGAAAATGGAATATGTTGAATGGCCAGTATTCCAAAAGAGAACAGATGAAATGAACTATCAAATAGGTGGTATGGCTTGGATAGGAGACTATAACGATCCAAATACATTCTTTGATATGTGGGTGACTGGAGCTAATATAGTTCCAACTGGTTGGTCAAATGCAAAATATGATGATTTACTTAAACAAGCTGCTGCTACAACTGATCCAGCAACAAGAACAGATTTGTTTAAACAAGCTGAACAAATCTTAGTAGTAGATGATGCTGTTATATCACCATTAGCATACAGAATGAAAAACTCTTTTAGATATAAATATCTAAACAGAATAATGACACCATTATTTGGAGCTCAAGACTTCAAATATGCTTATACTAACGGAAGACCATAATAAAAATTAGATTATAAATGAAAAAATAGTGCAGTAATAAAAATTACTGCACTATTTTTTCATTTTACATTGAATTATAAAATTCTTAATTAAAAAATAGCTTCTGAAAATATATTTTTGAGATTGTTTAGTCAAAAGAGGGTATTTGAAGTAATGTATATTTTTCTTTTTATTGTGAATAAAAGAACTCCAAATTGTAAAAAATAATAGATATTACAATTGGGAGGGCTATGATGGGAAAAACACCTTTAAAAAAAGTTATAAAAGCTAAATTAAAAACAAACAAAGAGTTAACTAAAAACGAAATGTTGCGAGAAACGTTAAAATATGAAATAGCTGAAGAATTAGGATTAACTGACAAGATAGATACCTATGGGTGGAGTGGGCTAACAGCAGAAGAAACAGGAAGAATTGGAGGGTTAATGACAAAAAGAAAGAAGAGTATAAATCTTCCTAAAAACGAAGATTTTTAGAACAGTTAAATAAATTACTTTGGACAATGTTTGGTGTATAGGTTAAAATATTATATACCATTATAGTTTTAACTACATTTTAGAAGAAGAATTTCCCACTTCTATAAATGTGGATTTAATACTATGATAAAGAGAAAACTTCAGTGGGGTATAACAATTGATAATTGCTATCTGCCCCAGAGATTTACCAAAAAGGTAAATCTCCTTCTGAAGTCATTAATATTTTAGCACCACAGGTTATGAAAAGCTGCGTAGGTGATGATTTAAAGGAGAAATGTTAATATGGACTGTTATAAGGAGTTTGCTCACATATATGATGAATTAATTAATTCTGATATTGATTATAAAACATGGGCTTCCAAGATATTATGTATTTGCAAAGAATATGGTATTGATAGGTCGAACTATTTAGATTTAGCTTGTGGCACAGGAAATCTTACAATAGAAATTGCAGGTGAATTTAAGCATATATGGGCAGTTGATTTATCTTCTGATATGCTGAGTGAAGCAGAGAAAAAACTGAGAGATGCTTCTATAAAAGCAAAATTTGTATGTCAAGATATTTGCGAGTTGAATTTGAATACTTCCTTTAATCTCATAACTTGTTGCTTAGATTCTAGCAATTATATATTAGAAGAAGAAAATTTTGAAAAGTATTTATTAGGTGTTTATGATTTATTAAAAGATGGTGGTTTATTTATTTTTGATATTAACTCTTATTATAAACTTACTAATGTGCTAGGTAATAATATTTATAATTATGATAGTGATGATGTAGTGTATATTTGGGAAAATTATTTAGAAAATGATATAGTAGATATGAATTTAACCTTTTTTGCAAAAGAAGGACAAGTATACAGGCGGTTTGATGAACATCATTCAGAGAGGGCTTATAAAGATGAATATGTAGAAAGTATTTTAAAAGAAATTGGATTTGAAATAATTAAAAAAATGGATAACTACGAGGATAAAGTAGTAAGTGAAAGCACAGAACGAATATGTTATGTTCTTAAAAAATAAAAAATAAGAATTTGTTTAAAGGTTAATACTATCAAGAGTTTATAGGAGGAATAATATATGGATAAATTAGTTAGAGCTACCGCAAAGGAAGGCCAGGTTAGAATATTTGCTGCAATAACTACGGAGTTAGTAAATGAAGGAGTTGGAATGCATCAATGTGCTCCTACAGCTGCAGCTGCTTTGGGTAGGATGTTAACAGCAGGTACTCTTATGGGGACCATGCTAAAGTCACAGCACGATAGTCTTACGCTACAGATTGCTGGCGGAGGAGAAGCTAAGGGAGTAGTAGTAACTGCTCATGCTGATGCAAGTGTAAAAGGGTACATAGGAAACCCTGATGTAGATTTGCCTGCAAATACTCAGGGAAAACTTGATGTAAGTGGTGCAATAGGTAAGGACGGTTATTTAAGGATTGTAAGAGATATGGGGCTAAAAGAGCCATATGTTGGTCAAGTACCAATTTACACAGGTGAAATTGGAGACGATTTAGCTTATTACTTTACTGTTTCAGAGCAAACTCCTTCAGCTGTGGGTCTCGGAGTTTTAGTAGACACAGACATGAGCATTAAAGCTTCAGGAGGGTTTATAATCCAAATGATGCCTGGTGCAGATGAATTTTTAGCTGATATAATAACGTACAGACTTGAAGAAGTTCCATCCATAACTGAATTCATAGCAAAAGGTATGAGTATTGAAGAAATTTTAGAGTTTATTTTTGAAGATATGGGACTTAAAATACATGAAGAAATTAAACCTACATATAAATGTGACTGCTCTCGGGAAAGAGTTGAAAGGGCATTAATAAGTATAGGCAAAACGGATTTAGAAGAATTATATAATGATGGTAAATCAGAAGAAATTAAATGTCATTTTTGTAATAAGAATTATGAATTTAATCATGAAGACATTGGACAACTACTGAAAAATGTTAATTCTTAGATGAAAGTGCATTTTTTTGAACAAGAGCATGTAGTATATGTGTTCTTGTTTTTTTTAATACCGTAAGAAAATATAAACCATATTTAATAGTAATATATTCTTACTTTACTACATGTTGCAAAGCGTAGAAAAATAGAGCAAACTTGACAATTGAGGAGCATAAGTGAAATAGACATGAATACACACTATATTTGTTGTTGACAACTTTAAGAAAATTTTATAAGATAGTAATGTACTCAGCGACGAGATAGCAGAGAACAAAGTAGTAAAATGGTTAATGTATAAAAGTATTGACAAGTTTTGCGAAATGGTGTAAACTATAATAGTTGAATGAAGACATGTGGGAGCATAGCTCAGCTGGGAGAGCATCTGCCTTACAAGCAGAGGGTCACAGGTTCGATCCCTGTTGTTCCCACCACATATGGCCCAGTGGCTCAGTTGGTTAGAGTGCCGGCCTGTCACGCCGGAGGTCGAGGGTTCGAGTCCCTTCTGGGTCGCCATTTAAATTTAATAAATTAAAAAATAATGTGGCTGGATAGCTCAGTCGGTAGAGCAGAGGACTGAAAATCCTCGTGTCCCT
>JAJXYA010000422.1 GCA_021780795.1 Bacillota bacterium
CACTAAAGAAAATTTTTGTATCTTCACTTTTAATAACCCAAGAACACCATAAAGTACTATCCCTATTAAACAATCCACGTCCTGAAAAATGACGAGATGGAGTAGAAACAAAGGTTATTTCTTCGAACTTTGCTTCTTCCCACCAGTCCTGCTCTACAATCTTGGCTTCCTCTACTCCCCATGATTTTAGATGCGCAGCAACTCCCAGTGGTACATAAAACATTTTTACTTTATCCTTTATCTTAGTAATAGACCAATAATCTAAATGGTCATAATGATCGTGAGAAATTAACACCACATCTATTTGAGGAATATCTTCAACTTTCATTGGAAGCTCCTCGTTAAATCTCTTTGAACCTAATAATGGGTGTGGTGCTGGTACCTTTCCGAGCATTGGGTCCAAAAATATTTTTTTATTATTTATTTCTAATAATAAAGCTGAATGACCAAACCAAGTAACTTTAACCTTAGGTTGTTGTTTCCCTTCATAAGAATCAAAGTTATTATTCTCAGTAGTTATAGCCAAACCATACTCTGTAATGGAATCACTCTTTTCAATTGGAATAGTAAAGTTCGGTACGGTATTTCCTTTAATAAAATATTTAGGAAAAGAAGTTAAATCTATTTTAGTCATCATAGTAGTTTTTTCAATATCCCTAAACTTACCATTCTTAAAGTTCTTAGAGCTTTTGATTTTCTCATAATTAGCTCCAGTTGATTTAGCTCCAAATTGTGGAGAAAAGTTAATAAATATTATACCAACAATTAAAATTAATAATAAAGCAATAGCTACTAATATCATTTTTCTTATCCTTCCTTTTTTAAAATTATATGTCCTTAATTTTTATGATACTTACTATCTAAAATTACTTCCATTACCTAAGAGGAATCAACTTAAATCTATATCCCGTTCCCCACAAGGTCTCTATATACTCTGGATTTGATGGCTCCTTTTCAATTTTCTTTCTAATTTTTTGAATATGAACAGGCACTGTTGCTGTATCTACGTAGACTTCACCACCCCAAACCCTGTCAAAAATTTGCTCCTTAGTAAAAACAATATTAGGATTTTCTGCTAGTAGTACAAGTATAGAATACTCCTTAGAGGTCATAGTCACTTCTTCTCCATTTATAAAAACCCTATGAGAAGAAGTATTTATTTCCATTCCTCCTCTGATTATGGTTTCTGTAGCTACATTGTCATTGCCTTTTAACCTTTCATACCTATTTATGTGAGATTTAATTCTAGCTGCAAGCTCTGCGGGGCTAAAGGGTTTCGTTAAATAGTCGTCCGCACCAAAGCCCAGACCCCTAATTTTATCGATATCTTCCGTTCTTGCTGAAACTACAATGATAGGAATTTCTAATTTTTTTCTTACCTCTTTAATAATTTCATTTCCACTTTTATTAGGTAGCATTAAGTCTACAATAATAGCATCATAAATTCCCGTCAATGCCTTTTTAAGTCCTTCTTCACCATCCTGCTCAATATCTGATTTATAACCATTTAATTGAAGAAAATCTCTTTCCAGTTCTGCAATATTTATATCATCCTCGATTATCAAAATATGATTCAAATTAAAATCCCCTTTCTACCTTAAGTTCTATTGTAAAACAGGCTCCCTTATTTTCTTCACTAGTGGCTTTAATACTTCCGCCCTGGGCCTCTACCAGCTCCTTTGCTATGGCAAGTCCTAGTCCTGTACTCATTAAATCTTTAGTTCTAGCATAATCAACCCTGTAAAATCTCTCAAAAATATGTGGAAGTTTATCTTGTGGAATACCTGGACCATTATCCACTATTTCTATACATACATTATTATCCTGAGCATATAGCCTTATCTTTATTTCCAAATTCCTTTTGTCCCCATACTTCACAGCATTTCCGATAATATTTCTTAATACTTGAAAGATTCTTTTTCTATCTATATTAAAATAGTAGGTATCCTTAAGTTCGCATTCATAATAAAAGGCAACATTTCTGCTATCAAGCTCAAATTCAAATTCCTGCATTGCATCATCCATAAAGGCTTTAACATTAAGCTTTTCAAATTCAAAATCTAGTTTTTGTATATCGAGTTTAGAGAATAAAAACAGATCATCAATAAGCTTATTCACATAGGCTGCATTATTATAAATGGTCTGATGATATTTACTTAAAGTATCCTGAGGCATATTTTCAGTTTTCATTATAACTTCTACATAAGCTTGAATTGAAGTTATAGGAGTCTTCAGATCGTGAGAAATATTAGCTACTAAGGCCTTTCTGTTCTCTTCATACTCTGCTTTTAAAAGTTCAGCCTTGTGAAGTTTTTCCGCCATGTCATTGAAGGAATCTACCAATATGCTTACTTCGTCTCTTGCCTCATAGTCTACCTTTACCTCATAGTTTCCCTTAGCAATTTCCTCTACAGCATTTGTTAACTTATTGATGGGTTTTAACACTCTTTTTTCTAAGGTAACAAGAAACATCACTTCTATAATGCCTGCCACACTAATTAAAATTGCAAAAATTATGCTCATGGCCTTAACACCAAAATATTTAAAAATTAAATACCACACCAACACATTAAAGATAATAATCAAAGGACGAGTGTATCTTACATGTCTAAAATATCTTTTGAACTCAGCATTTTCTTTATATAGTTCATTCATTCTTTTATGAAAGGCCTTATGTGCTAATTCTTCTTTATAATGCCGCCTTCTCATTTCTTTAAAAAATTCTATAATCTTATATATAACTTTCTTTATCATACTACAACTCCTATCCTTTGTTCTAATTTTATTATATAGCTATTTTAACTTTAAATCTTAAAGAATTTTTAAAGTATTCATAAAGATTCTTTAACTTTCTTTATAAAATCTTTAAATTTCCTTTAATTAGAATTTAAAATAGTCCTTTATACTAAGGACATAAAGAAATAAGGAGGACAATCAGATGTCAAATATAATTGAAGTTAAAAATTTCACCCAAAAATATGGAGATTTCGTTGCAGTAGATAATATTTCCTTTAATGTCGAGGAAGGAAGTGTCTTTGCTTTTCTTGGACCTAATGGAGCAGGTAAAAGTACTACAATTAATACCTTGTGTACCATTATTAATAAAACAAGTGGAGAGCTTAAGATTAATGGTTATGAGGTTTCAAATCATAAAGCTAAAGTTCGCGGAGAAATTGGAATAGTTTTTCAAGACTCCACTTTAGATGGTAAATTAACTATAGAAGAAAATTTGAAATTTCACTGTGAGTTTTATAATGTTCCTAAAAATGAAATTAAGGAAAGATTAGATTTTGTACTTGAACTTGTAGACTTAATGGATTGGAGAAAAGCTCCTGTTAATAGTCTTTCCGGTGGTATGAAAAGAAGAGTTGAAATTGCCAAGGGACTTATTCACTATCCTAAGGTTTTATTTTTAGATGAGCCAACCACGGGCCTTGATCCTCAAACTAGAGCTAATATTTGGGATTATATTTATAAACTTCAGAAACAAAAAAACATTACTATATTTCTTACTACACATTATATGGATGAAGCAGAAGCCTGCGATAAGGTAGCTATTATGGACCACGGAAAAATCGTTGCTTTCGATACTCCTTATAATCTAAAAAAACAGTACACCTCAAGTATGACCAAAATTAAGGTAAATAATGAAGAAGCACTAACAAATCATCTTAAGCAGAATGCGGTTAAATACAAGCTGTCAGAAGGTATCTTCACAATTTATTCCAATGAACTCAAGGTAATCTTAGATTTAGTATCAGATTTCAAACATTCAATAAAAGATTTTCAGACTAATAATGGTACCTTGAACG
>JAJXYA010000339.1 GCA_021780795.1 Bacillota bacterium
TGCAAAATCAGAAATTGAAATAGATGATGATAAGGAAATAGATAAAGAATTAGTTAGAAGTCTTGAACTAACAGCAGTAAAAAATGCGGAAGAAAAGGTTAATAAACAAGTAGTTGGAAAACTTTACAGTGTAGGATATAGTGTTAAAAATTACTTCCTAAATGGTTATGCAATTTCAAATTTGCTTAGTCATAAAGGTCAAGTTATATCCGTTGAAATAATTTCAACGTTTCTTCCTAGGTCTGTTGTTGACAGCTTATATGCTGTAACTAAGAAGCTAGGACTTACAGTTACCAATTTGACACTTGAACCGATTGCGGCAATGGAAGCAGCTATACCACAAAATTTGAGACTTTTAAATTTAGCTTTAGTAGATATCGGTGCAGGAACTTCCGATGTTGCAATTAGTAGTAACGAAACTATTAGTGCTTATGGAATGGCAGCTATTGCTGGAGATGAGGTTACAGAGGCAATAGCACAGGCATGCCTTGTAGATTTTAATACAGCAGAAACAATTAAGAGAAATGTTTTCCAAAAAGGGGAATATACGTATACAGATGTTTTAGGTATTGAAAATTTAATAACAAGTGATGAAGTAAAAAAAATTATTAAACCTGTTGCTGTTAAGATGTCAGAAGAGATAGGTAAGAAAATTATAGAATTAAATGGTGGTAAAACTACAAATGCGGTATTTTTAGTTGGTGGAGGAGCACATACCCCTCTTTTAAAAGAACTATTAGCAGAGAAGCTTAATCTTCCTCCTCAAAGAATAGCAATTAAGGGAAGAGAATCTGTTACTGATTGCATTTGCCTTGATAACGAACTTGGAAGTACTGGCGTTACAGTTTTAGGAATAGCTCTTGTAGCAATAAAGAAATTTGGTGGAGATTTTATAGATGTATTTTTAAATAACAGTGTTATTAGTTTGTTTAATTCAAAAAGTAATACGGTTATGGATGTGGTACTGCAGGCAGGCATGAATCCCAAGGTGCTAATAGGCAAAAATGGAAAAAACATAAGGTTTACCCTCAATGGATCAAAAAGAGTTGCTTTTGGTACCATTGCAAAAAGTGCTGTAATTAAAATAAATGGTGTAGCTTCCAGTATAGATTCTGAAATAAAGGAAAACGATAAAATTGAAATACAATTCTCTCAAAATGGAAACAATGCACAACCTAAAATTAAAGACTATGTAAAAAAATTAGATGCCATAGGTTTTTATCTTAATGATATAGTTAAAAATATGGAACCTTTATTTTTTATAAATAAGGAAAAGGTAAGTTTAGATTCTGAAATAAATGAAGGTGACGTGGTAGAAATTGTTTTTCCTAAAACTGTTGAAGATTATAAAAGGTATTATGATAACGATCTTAATCTAGAAATTTATAAGGATAATCAATTGTTAATGGATAGCTATATAATTGAAGAAGGGGATAGGTTATATAGTAAGGCAGAAACTATAGAGGATATAAAAGATGAAGTGCTAGAGGAAATTATGGAACCAGAAGTTAAGCAAGAAGAAATTAAGCCTAGCTACGATAATATTATTATAAAAATAAATGGAGAAGATGTTACGTTAAAAGGTAAAGAAAAATATATATTTGTAGATATTTTTAATTTTTATGAATTTGACCTTACTGTTTTAAGAGGTCAGCTTGTTATGCTAATTAACGGAGAAAAGGCTGGCTTTAGCGATCCTTTAAAAGAAGGAGATAATGTGGAAATTAGATGGGAAAGTTTTCCTTTCGAAAAATGAAAAGAGGTAATATAATTGGATTTTTTAAAAATGGCAGAAGATATAAAAGAAGAACTGGTTAATCTTAGAAGAGATTTTCATTCTAATCCTGAACTTGATTTCGAACTTTACAGAACTAGTGAAAAAATTAAAAGCTTTTTAAGCAAGGAAGGAATAGAATATGAAGAAACAGCTAAAACAGGAATTTGTGGCATAATAAGAGGTGGTAAAGAAGGAAAGACTGTAGCTATAAGAGGAGATATGGATGCACTTCCAATCGAGGAAAAAAACCACGCTAGCTACTGCTCAAAAGAAGCTGGGAAAATGCATGCATGTGGACATGATGCACATACTACAATACTTCTAGGGGTTGCTAAGCTTTTAAATAGTATTAAGGGTGAGTTAAAAGGAAATGTTAAATTGTTTTTTGAGCCGGCAGAAGAAACAACAGGCGGAGCTCAAATTATGATAAAAGAAGGAGTACTTGAAAATCCTAGAGTAGATGCTATAATAGGACTTCATGTGGATGAAAATATAAAGGTTAATGAAATAGGTGTGAAAAAAGGAGTGTTTAATGCAGCTTCAAATCCATTTACAATAAAAATAAAAGGTAAGGGAGGTCATGGAGCACATCCAGATGCTACTATAGATCCTATAGTAATTGCTTGTAATGTAGTAAATACGCTGCAAACTATAGTTAGTAGGGAACTTAAGCCTACTTCGCCAAGAGTATTAACTATTGGCTCTATTCACGGCGGGACAGCGGAAAATATTATTCCTGAGGAAGTTGTTTTAAAGGGTACAATAAGAACGATGACATTAGAAGAAAGAGAATATGTTAAGAAAAGATTAGTGGAAGTTACTGAAGGCATTGTGAAGTCTATGAGAGGAAGTGCAGAAATAGAAATTCATGATAGTTACCCATGCCTTTATAATGATGATAAAATTTTAGAATTTTTAAAAAGCAGTGCAAAAAAAGTTATCGGAGAAGACAAAATAAACATTTTAGAGTATCCAAGTATGGGTGTTGAAAGCTTTGCATTTTTTTCTCTAGAAAGACCTAGTGCATTTTATTTTTTAGGATGTAGAAATGAGGAAAAAGGTATAATTCATCCTGCTCATAACAGTTTATTTGACATCGATGAAGCTTGCTTACCTATAGGGGTAGCAATTCAATGCGAAACAGCGGTAAATATATTAAACAACTTAGTTTAAGATTTGGAGGAAAAGATGAAAATTGAAATAGGAGCAAATGAGGCAGGACAAAGAGTTGATAAGTTTGTAAGAAAGTGGCTTAAGGATGTTCCTTTGAGTGCTATATTTAAAAGCTTTAGAAAAGGTGATATAAAGGTTAATGGCAAGAAGATTAAAGAAAATTATTTTCTTCAAGAAGGTGATTTGCTAGAAACTTTTTATATAGAATCAAAACCAACTAAAAAGAAATTTGAAAGAATAGATAACAATTTAAAAATTACTTACGAAGATGAAAATTTGCTTTTGGTAGAAAAATGGCCAGGAGTATTGGTTCATTCCAATAATAAAGAGGGAGAAGCTACATTGACTGATTATGTTCTTTCTTACTTATTTGATAAAGGTGATTATCAACCAGAAAGGGAGGTTACTTTTACTCCAGCTCCTTGCAATAGACTTGATAGAAATACTTCTGGGATAGTTATTTTTGGTAAAAACTTCGACTCCTTAAAGCTTTTAAATGAAATGATAAGAGAAAGAAGTATAAAAAAATATTATTCAGCTTTAGTTAAAGGAAGAATTAAAGATGGAATTTACGAAGGGTATATTTATAAAAATGAAGATGCTAATATATCCAAGGTATTTGACGAATATAAGCCTAATACTAAAAAGATTGCTATGGAAGTTAAAACAATACAAAGCTGTGGAACCTTTTCATTTATAGAAATAGACTTAATTACGGGAAGAAGTCATCAGCTTAGAGCACATTTAAGTCATTTGAATAATCCTATAATAGGAGATTCAAAATATGGTGATAAAAAAATAAACAGCTTTTTTAACAATAAATATGGACTCTCTTATCAATTCCTTTATGCATACA
>JAJXYA010000402.1 GCA_021780795.1 Bacillota bacterium
TACTCCAAGTAGTGAAAAACCCATAACGGAATTATCTAAAAATGAATTTCTTTTAACTGCAGATAATATACCTGCAGGAATCCCTATTATCCATGAAACTACTGCTGCACTTAATGCTAGAATTAACGTATTTGGAAAGGCGCCAATCAAAAGTGAGGTTACTGAACGATTTAATTTATATGATATTCCAAAATCACCCTTGAATGCGTTAGAAATAAATCTAAAATATCTTATATATGCTGGATCATCTAAATGCATTTGAGCTCTAACATGTGCTATAACATCCGGACTTACGTGTTCCTTCATCATAAGTGCAACTGGATCACCTGGAACAACATTAAGTAAAATAAAGGTTAAAAGCGATATTGCGAGTAAAAGAGGAATAGAAACTATAACTTTTTTTTGTAATATACTTTAACATTAAATCCCTCCTCGTCAGATATTTTTTATTTTCTCTAGAATTTTGGGCCATCTTAAAAGATAGCCCAAATTTTATTATTTTTCTTCAAGAGTAATCCCATAATACGGCATATTACTCCATCCATTCCATGATACTTTAAAATTCTTTACTCTAGATTGAACAACAAATAAGTGGTCCAGTGAGAAAAGTGGTATCCAAGTTGCATCCTCTGTAACAATAGTTTTTTCAACTTCCTGATAAAGTTTAATTCTCTCATCTTGATTAACTAAGGAACGTGCAGTGTCAAGTTTGGCAAACACGTCAGTATTTTTATAATTAAAGGATCTAGCTACTGTGTTTTTTGCTGAGAAAAAAGTATATATAAAGTTATCTGGGTCATTGTAGTCTGCAGACCAATCTGCTTGATACATTGCTAGCTTCCCTTCTTTTCTTTCAGCATAATAACTTGCTGAGTCCTTTTGAACAATTGTGGCTTTGATTCCAACATCGGCTAGCATGGATTGAACCGCTTCATTTATTTTTAATGTACTTGCACTATCAGTTATCATTGCAATTTCCATACTAAACCCATTGGGATATCCCGCTTCGCTTAACAATTGTTTGGCTTTTTGAATATCAAAATTTATTGGTGAAACCTCAGGATTATATCCAAGAAGACCTGGAGGCATAATCCCATTTGCAAGTTCACCCTTTCCATAATAAAGCTTATCTAGAATTGTTTTTCTATCAATTGCCATTTGTATAGCTTTTCTAACTCTAACATCTTCAAAGGGCTTTATATTCTGATTAATTGAATAATAGAATACACCAACTCTTGGGCCACTAACTATCTGACTCTTCCATTTATCACTACTCTCAAAATAAGGTATTTGTGATCTTGCGTTATCACAATCAAAGATGTCTAGATCTCCAGTTTCAAAAAGCATTCTCTCAGTTTCTGCATCGGGAACGATTTTGAAATTTATTCCTTCAAGTTTTGGAGCACCCTTGAAATAATCTTTGAATGCAACAGCAACACAGCTGTCATTTAATTTCCAGGAGTCTAACATGAATGGTCCTGTTCCGATTGTTTTTTTAGGATCTAGCCCAAATTGATCTCCAGCTTCAGTTGTAGCTTTTCTATTATAGATGGACCCTGCAGGTGTTGCTAAATTAGCAAGAAATGGTCCAAAGGGCTTTTCAATTGTTATCTGTATTGTGTTGTCATCTATTACTTTAAGTCCACTAACTGTTGATGCTTTACCATCCATACGATCAGTTGCACCTGCTATCATATTTAAAAAATCGGTGTTTAAAGCTTTAGTTTTAGGATCTAGCATTCTATCGAATGTATATAAAACATCGTCTGCCTTAAATATTTCACCATTATGAAATTTAACATTTTTTCTTAAGTGGAAAGTATACACAAGTCCATCATTAGAAACATCCCAACTCTCAGCAAGTCCGGCAACCAATTTAGATTGTCCAGGGCTAGTAGTTTCAATTTCCACAAGTCTGTCAAAAATATTTAACGGAAGTCCATAAGAATCTGTAGTTTTTTGAACATCAGCTGTTCCAGGATCTGCAGTCAAGGATACTTTTAAATATTTTGCAGTATCCACTTTTGAACAGCCAGTAAAAGAACTAAACATAATAATACTGAGTACCACCATTAAAAAACTCATTACAAATCTTTTTTTCATTTTATTGCCCCCTTTACTTCATTTTTCTAATTTTAAGATTAAGAATGCCCTAAATTTAATCAACTACTTTATACACTTCCTTAGCTATTAAGTCTTCATAATTTTCTCTATTTACTACAATTCTGTCTTTACCAGCCTTTAGCATTACTACTGCTGGCCTTGGAATTTTATTGTAATTGCTTGACATGGAATAATTATAAGCGCCCGTGCTCATTACTGCCAATATATCTCCCCTTTCTATATTTTGTGGCACCATAAGATCCCATATTAAAACATCACCTGACTCACAACATTTTCCTGCTATTGTTACCATAGTGTCCCTTTCATAATTTAATTTTGATGCTATATATGCTTCATATTTTGCATTATAAAGAGCCGTCCTTGGATTATCTGGCAATCCACCATCTACTGATACATATGTCCTAACCTGAGGAATTTCTTTAATGGTTCCTAGACTATAAAGGGTTATTCCTGCTTCCCCTACGAGCCACCTTCCTGGTTCTATAAATACTTTTGGTGTCTTTAAGTTATACTCACTGCATTTTAAATGTATCTTATCCATTATGGCGTCTACGAAATAACTAAGTGGCTTTGCTTCATCATTTTCTACATATTTAATTCCAAATCCCCCACCCACATTAAGTTCCTCTATTTCAATTCCCATATCTTCCTTAATACCTTTCATAAGAAGTGATGTATTTTCAATAGCTTGAAGATGGTTTGAATTATCAAAAATCTGTGAACCTACATGAAAATGTAGTCCTCTAAATCTTAGGTTTTTAGAATTAATTGCAGTTCTTATAGCTGCTTTTATAATTGCTTCATTTAATGGTATACCAAACTTAGAATCCTTTTGTCCTGTGGATATATATTTATGAGTAACACAGTCAACATTAGGCGTTATTCTAAATAATATGTCCGCTACTTTATTATATTCAAAGGCTAGTTCATTAAGTAATATTAATTCATCAACACTATCTATTATTATCCTACCTACCCCTTTTTCAATAGCCATGATAAGCTCTTCCTTAGTTTTGTTATTGCCATGAAAGAGAATGTCTTTAGGATCTATTCCACCTTTAAGAGCTACAAACAACTCTCCACCCGAAACTACATCTAGTCCTAATCCTTCTTCTTTGATTATCTTACACATTTCCATAGTTAAAAAAGCTTTACTTGCGTAAAAGGCTTTTGTATTTATGTATTTATTTAAAAAACTTTCTCTAATCTCCCTGCACCTCAATCTGATAATGTCTTCTGAAACAACATATAGTGGGGTACCATACTTTTCTGCTAATTTCTGTACTTCACAGCCTGAAAAATATAAAATACCGTTCTTATTCTCTGCCTGAAACATATAATCTCCTCCCAATTATTGTATATTATATATAAATATAGCAAATCATATGCCAAGTTTTCTCGATCATATACATTTCAGTAATTGCTTATTTCCAGTCTTTATGGAGATTATATTCACCTTTTTATATATTTAAAAATGAATTTTTCCGAAAAAACGAACTGCATATCCTAAGGATATGCAGCTTGAATTAGAAATCTTTGTCTTCACCTAACTTCATAGACTTTTATTTTAGTACGATTATTTTCCGTTTTATTAAACTCTTTCCTAAAATACGAACTATTTTAACTGTGCTATTTTAATGTTGTACTTTTTTATTTTTTCATAAAAATTA
>JAJXYA010000201.1 GCA_021780795.1 Bacillota bacterium
ATTTCTAGTACCAGCTGCTGAATATCCAGTATTAGGTGAAATCTGATTTATTTCAAGCCCTTCAATTACTGATTGAATCATTTTATTAACTTCAGGTATTTTATCTATATCAATATTAGGTATTTCAAACCCTTGCCTTATAGTTATATGAATATTTCCATCTCCATAGTTTTCTGCTACCTTTTGCAGCACATCTAAATGTTTAGCTTCTATATGTCCTCCAGGCACCCTTATTCTTATAGCTGTTTTACCTCTTTTTTTAGTTATCCTATATGCATTCTTTTTAAGTAATTTGGTGTTTATATCCATGATTTTCTCCCCCCTAGTCTACTAGATGAACTGCATCCATATAGTTAAAAACAGGTCCCTCTAAACAAATATAAGTATCATCAATTTTACAGTGTCCACACTTTCCAACTCCACAGCACATTTTTCGTTCATAAGATACCCATATATTTTTTTCTTTTACTCCTTTTTTTATAAATTCAGCTACTGTAAATTTCATCATTATTGGAGGTCCTACTACAATAACTTGTACTTCTTCTATGTTTTCCACTGGAATATCTGCAACATACTTTGTTATTAATCCTACATTTCCCGGGTAACTTTCTTCTGCATTATCTACAGTTAAAATCACACTAATACTCTCAGCCCAAGCTTTTAAATCATCTCTAAACAAAATATCCTGCGGTGACTTAAATCCCGTTACTAGATTAAAGTACTTACTTTCCTTTGGGTGCTTTGCAAAATAATCCACTATTCCCTTTACAGGTGCTAATCCAGTTCCACCTGCAGCTACAATGATTTCTTTGTCCTTATAAAGATTAACATCGAAACCATTTCCATAAGGTCCTCTCAAAAACAAGGTGTCTCCTACGAAAAAACTATGAATTACATCTGTAACTGTGCCGACACGTCTTATTGTAAGATCTACATACCCTTCTCCTATCTCACTAACAGATATAGGTGATTCTCCGAATTTTGGTATGGATACTTCAAAAAATTGACCTGGTTTCACTTCACCTAAGAACTCCATTCTAAAAGTATAATCCGTTTCTGTATGTTTCTTTATATTAAGTATCTTCGATTTAAAAGGCATATATATATTTCTCATCTATTCCACCTCATCCATTGCTTCATTTAATTTATTTACACAATTTGAGAAAGATATATATTCAGGGCATATATCATCACATCTACCACACCCTATACACATATGATATCCTGCTCTCTTTTTAAAGTCATATACCTTGTGCATAACTTTAAACCTCATTCTATCCTTTTTATCCTTTCTAAAACCATGCCCTCCTGCCATATCACTAAATCCGTCTACATGACAAGATGCCCATACCCGTCTTCTTTCTCCTGCATTTTTATTATCCTTATAGAAAATGTCCTGCATAGTAAAACAGGCACAAGTACCACATACAAAATTACATCTTCCACAAGCAATACATCTTGATGAATATTCATCCCACATTTTTGATTTGAAAATCCTTTGATCTAAATTTTCAGGTATGGTAACTACTATTTCATTAGTCAAAACAAATTCAGGTTGTACTTCTAACTCTTCAGCTTTATCATCCATAAAATAATCCATTAGTTCATCAGATTTACAATCTATAAAAACCTCATCATCTTGAAGTTTAGTATACATGTCATAAACTTCTGTCCTATTCGATCCCATGCTTACACAAAAACAGTTTTCAAAACTTTCACTACAGCCCATGAGCACAAATTTAATTTTGTCTCTTAAAACTTTGTAATAGTAGTCCTCATTTTCATTTCTTAAATAAATTTCGTCTAATCGCGTTAACGCATGGATATCACAGCTTCTTAAAAAGACTAGTATCTTCTTTTCCTCTTGCTTTGGTTCTATGCACTCATTTTCAGTAAAGTAAAATAAGGTTTGAGTAATAGGCAGTATTATTTCCTTAGGAGAAAAACTAGATTTTATATTAAACTCTACTTCCTTTATACTCTTTATTTCTTCATACCTAATAGTATCTGTATCTGCAAAACTTCCTTTTCCCTTAAGCTTTACTGGTGCATATACCTTATATTCACGTCGCAAGCTTTCAAGATACTCATCAAACTTCTCTATTTTTAATTTAAAGCCCATAAATGTAACACCCTCCACTACAATAAATTTCATTTAATTATTAAACATTGTTAATTAATTCACTTTAAAAATCAAATTTACACAGAATTACATTTATTGTATTTTAAATAAAAAAAAGAGTATGTGACTACCATCACACACTTTTAAAATACTGGTTTAACTTTTCTCTATTTACTATGAATTTTCTCTGTTTAATTTTAACCATATCCATTTTTTCAAGTTCTTTTACTGCCCTTGAAATAGTTTCTCTAGAGCTACCTAACATATCTGCCAAATAGGTTATACTTATCTTAACATCTATTAAAACGCCCTCTTCTGTTTCTACTCCATAGTCTTTAGATAGTTTCCAAAGCTTGGCAGCCACCCTTTTATCCATTTTAGTAGGAACTGTATTCTTAATCTGTCTATACAATCTTCTTATTTTTTTACTCATAGAGTACAATATAACTTCTGTAAGTTTAAAATCCTGCTGCATAATATTTAATAAGTCTATTTTTGATATACTTATAATTTCGCTGTCTTCAAAGCCTTCGCAATTAATGGAAGCTGTGAAATCATCGAAAATTACCTCATTAATAATTTCACCATTGTTTAAAATATAGATAACCCTCTTTTGACCTTTTTCCGATAATCTGTACATAGTTACCTTGCCCTTTAGAACTACATATATATTATCTACCTTCTGCCTTTCTGAAAATAAAATCTCCCCTCTTTTTAGATTTTTGACATAGGCTTTTTCCTTTATTAAATTTATAGTTTTATCATCAATTTCTTGAAATAGCGGAAGATTTTTCAACTGATTGACAGCGATTTGTGGCATTGTAACGTCTCCTTATAATTTCATTTTAAAATCTCATCATTGCATAAATATCAATTATTGTTTTAGTATTAATAATTTCATTATATAACAATGGATTTTAAAGTTAAAGGCACATTCAAATATACTAGCATACAGACTTGCATTTATTTAAATATATCAAATCAAAAGAGTATATATTACTAAGCTATACAAACGGCATTTATAGTAATATATACTCTAATTATTTTATTTTTCTTTTGATATAAACCAATATGCTGCTCCAATGAATACAGCCCCTCCTACAAAATTACCCAAGGTAACCCAAAGTAGGTTGTGTGCCAGCCCTCCTATTGAAATTGCTGCTGAGTGAGGAATCATTAGTGATACCGATAGTAAAGTCATGTTTGCAATACTATGTTCAAAGCCTGTGGTTATAAATGCAAATAAACACCAGAAAATCATTATAAGTTTAGCAGTTTCTTCTTTTAACTTAATAGCACACCATAAAGCTAAACAAACTAACATATTACAAAGTATACCTCTTAAAAATAACTCCATACTTGGCGTAGTCATTTTTCCTTGTGATACTTTTAAAATGAAGCTTGCCGTACTCCCTTTTGTAAGGCCACTACCTACAAATATAGCCGCTAAAGCAGCTGACCCTATAAAGTTTCCAATAAAACTATAAATCCATATATTTATTGAGCCCATCCAAGTAACTTTCTTTTCCAGAGAACCTATAGTCATAATCATGTTATTTCCTGTAAAAAGTTCAGAGCCAGCCATTATTACAAGGCTTAAGGCAATGCCAAAGGAAGCTCCCATAACAATTTTTGTTGCTGGGGACTGAGATGCTGTTAGTAATCCCCCAATAGTAAATATTAATAGAATTCCAAATCCCACATATCCACCAGCTAAGGCAGCTGCAGTAAGATATCTTATTTTGCTTTTCTTTAAGAGTTCAGATTTTTTTACTGCCGATGTAGAAACCTTGTTAATTTCTTCACTAAACAAAATATATCATCTCCTTACATAGAGTATACCCACACCTTATCATTTTAAAAAAAGAAAGTATGTGACTAATATCACATACTTCCTAAAATTATTATTAATTATATTTTTTCTACAGCTAGATTTAAATCTTCTCCATTTATCTTAACTGCATTGTATTCTCTTTCTGTAGAGTATACAACTTCTACAGCTAAAGTATCACGTTTGATTTGCTCTTCAAATTTCACAATTACATTTTGAAGCATTTCGTTACCAGCAGCGTAGATTTTAATCTTATCAGCAACTTCAAAACCACTTTCTTTTCTCATGTTTTGAATTCTACTCAAGATCTCTCTTACGTGTCCTTCTTCTTTAAGTTCCTCAGTGATGTGAGTATCTAAGACTACCCCCATTTCACCTTCTCCAGCAAATGCAAATCCTTCAAGTCCTTGCATAGTAACAAGTAATCTTTCACTATTTAATTCTATTTCTGTTCCATCTACATTTATAGTAACAATGTTGCCATTATTTATAGTTTGAGCAAGCTCCATTTGGTTCATAGCTCCTATTGCTTTTCTGATACCAGGTATTAACTTACCATATGGTTTACCTAGCACAGGTAGGTTTGGTTTTATTTCAAAATTAACATATTTAGAAAGGTCAGCTCCTAGCTCTACTTCCTTAATATTTAGCTCTTCTTTTACTATATCTCCATAATATTCTGGAAGAGATTTTGCACTAACTAGCATTTTAGAAAGTGGCTGTCTATTCTTTATATTAGCAGCGTTTCTAGCACTTCTTCCTAGTTTAACAGTCTTATAAGCTGTGTCCATTTCTTCTTCTAAAACTTTATCTACTTGATCTTCTCTATATTCTGGCCAAGCACATAAGTGAATACTTTCTGGTGCATTTTTATCGAAAGCAACTACTAGATTTTGGTATAACTCTTCTGTTACAAATGGTATATATGGAGCAGCTACTTTAGCAAAAGTTGTAATAACTCTGTACAGTGTCATATAAGCGCCAATTTTATCATCTGTAAGTGATTCCACCCAGTATCTTGATCTATTACGTCTTACATACCAGTTAGAAAGTTCATCAACAAACTCTTCAAGCTCAGTGGCTCCTTGAGTTATTCTATAGTTTGCTAAATGGTCATCCATATTCTTAACTAATGAGTTTAATTTTGACATCATCCATTTATCCATAATATTTTCAGATGCAAAATCCTCATATTTAGTTGGGTCAAAATTGTCTAAGTCAGCATATAAAATGTAGAAGGAGTATACATTCCAAAGCGTTCCTATGAACTTTCTTTGAGCTTCTATAACTGCCTCTTCATAAAATCTTGAAGGTATCCATGGAGCACTAGCAGTATAGAAATACCACCTTAAGGCATCTGCTCCTTGATTCTCTAGTACTGTAAATGGACTTAGCACATTTCCTTTATGCTTAGACATCTTTAAGCCATCTTTATCTAATACGTGCCCTAAAACAATACAGTTTTCAAATGGATTTGTATCAAATACTGTAGTAGATATTGCAAGTAATGTATAGAACCATCCTCTTGTTTGATCTACTGCCTCTGAAATAAATTGAGCTGGGAAGTTAGCTTCAAACAATTCTTTATTTTCAAATGGATAATGGTATTGTGCAAAAGGCATTGAGCCTGAGTCAAACCAACAATCTATAACTTCTTCTACTCTAGTCATTGATTTGCTACATTTTGGACAATTTAAATGTACCTTATCTATATATGGTTTATGGAGCTCTATTCCTTCTGGTACATTTATCCCCTTTTCATTAAGTTCCGCTATACTTCCTATCATTTCTCTATGGCCGCATTCGCATTCCCAAATTGGAAGTGGCGTTCCCCAGTATCTATTTCTACTTATGCCCCAATCTATTACACCTTCAAGGAATTTACCCATTCTTCCCGTTCTCACGTTATCTGGCATCCAGTTAATCTTATTATTGTTTTCTATAAGTTTGTCTCTTACTGAAGACATTCTTACAAACCAGCTTTCTCTTGGATAATATAAAAGTGGTGTATCACATCTCCAGCAGTGTGGGTATGAGTGTGTAAACTTCTCAGATTTATATAAAATATTGTTTTCTTTTAAGTATTCTAATATTTTAGCGTCAGCATTTTTAACAAAAATACCCTTCCACGGAGTAACACAATCTATAAATTTACCTTCTCCATCAACTAAGTTAACAAGTGGTAAATCATATTGTTTTCCAAGCAAGTTATCGTCTTCACCATAAGCAGGAGCAATATGAACTATACCTGTACCATCTGTTAAAGTTACAAAGTCTCCATGAACTATATAGAAAGCTTTCTCTTCAGGAGTATAGAAATTAAACATTTGCTCATATTCTACGCCTAAAAGTGCTTCTCCCTTAAATTCGCGTGTTACTTCATACTCTCCGTCTAGTTTGCTTAATAATTCTCTTGAAAGTATCAAATTCTCACCTTCATGAATTACTTCAACATAGTCATATTTTTTATTTACTGCAAGTGCTACGTTACTTGGAAGCGTCCAAGGAGTTGTAGTCCAAACAAGTATAGATTTCTCTTCACCTTTTACTTTGAACTTTACATAAGCTGAGCTATCCTTTACATCCTTATATCCTTGAGCTACTTCATGAGAAGATAAAGTAGTTCCACATCTTGGGCAGTATGGCATTACTTTATGTCCTTTGTACAATAGGTCTTTATCCCACATTTGTTTTAGTGCCCACCAAACTGATTCAATATAATCATTATGATAAGTTACATATGGATTCTCCATATCTATCCAGTAACCTACTCTCTCAGACATGTCTCTCCACATATTAACATAGCTAAAAACGCTATCCTTACATTCTGTTACAAATTTTTCTACACCATAGGTCTCTATCTCAGGTTTTCCTGAAATTCCAAGTTTTTTTTCTATCTCAAGCTCTACTGGTAATCCATGAGTATCCCAACCCGCTTTTCTAAGAACTTTATATCCCTTCATTACCTTATATCTTGGGATTAAATCCTTCATAACTCTTGTTAAAACGTGCCCTATATGAGGTTTACCATTAGCAGTTGGTGGGCCATCATAAAAAGTAAAATACTCTCCATCCTCATTTAAATCGAAATTCTTTTGAATAATGTCTTTTTCTTTCCAAAGCTCAACTATATCTTTCTCTATATCCATAAAGCTTTTTGAAGAATCATTTTTCTTGTACATAACAAAACTCCTTTCTATATTTCATTTAATAATAGCTACTTAGTTGTATTGGTCGTTAAAGTTATATTTTTAAATATAAAAAAACTCCACCCTAAATAGGACGAAGTTAAATTCGTTATACCACCTATATCATAAATACAAACTCAAGTACAATCATACTTTATCCTTTAACGCAGGAATACGGATAAGCTTACTAAATTTTCAGCTCTCAGCTCCTAGGTGATTTTCTTAAAGTCTTCACTATGGGTTCCCACCTTACCCCACTCTCTGTAAGTTACTTACTTAAATACTTTTCCTAATCAAAGCTTTTTATTAGTCATAATTAATATAAATATATTATAAATCAATATGAACTTTTTATCATTATATTATAATGAAATTTTATTGTCAATTTCTTTTTGAATTTTCTTATATTTACCATAAAAAAAAATAGACGTGCATCTTTTAATGTACAAAATGGTAAAATTTATGTTACAGCATAAGCATGCCGATATTTGGTGAATACTATTTAAATGCTATTATACTATGCTTATAATAGCTACTTTGATTGCTGTAATAATATATTTTCATAAATATATGTTATATAATATTATTAAAAAAATAATTTGTGATTGTTCAAAATATAAATAAATTTACAAACGTTTACACAATTGAATTTACACTTATAACAGCTTGCAAAACAACGTGATTATTTTGTAAGTTATTATAAATGATGATGTTTTATGTTGACATACTTTCATTTTTATAATAAAATCATTTTATTTAGTTGTATCTTAGAAGAAAGACTTTCATATAATATAAGCAAGTTATTATAAAGAAATTAAATATTTAGATTGAAATATAATTTAATTTCTACAGAGATTAATGCAGTCACTTTAGTGACTTTTAAGTAATTCAAATATATATTTTAAAGGAGGAAGGTTATTTTGAAAAATCTAATTTATGTAATTCCTAAAGAAAAGCATTCCGAAAAAGAAATTAAAGAAATTCTACTTGCTCACCCAGAGGTAAAGTTCGTTTCCCTAGTTGGTGTTGACCTATCTGGAAATGACACTGACGAAAGAATTCCCATGAAAGTATTCTTAGATGACATTGATGGTTTCTCTAAGGGGACTATTCAAACTGACGGTTCATCTGTAGTATTGCCTGGCATCGCCACTTTAAATAATGCAAAATTAGACATGCTAGCAGATGTTGAGTGTAATTGGTTCATAGACTACAATTATGAAAATATCGACCATGAAACAGATTTACCAATAGGTACTTTAAAAATTCCATGTTCCTTACTACATGATAGTATCCCTGTAGATTCAAGATCTATCTTAAAGAAATCTGTTGAATCTTTCAAGACAACTCTTCTCAATCTATTCAAAGAACATCCCGCTTCCTTAACTTCTTTTAACTTTACCTATGAAGATATTGATGAAATTCTCCTTACTTCTGCTACAGAGTTAGAATTTTGGGTAAAAACTCCTAATGACAATGCTGATATAGAGGAACTTTCTACTTCTCAAGTGCTTAAAGAGCAATATTGGAGCAAAACTAAAGGAAATGTTAGAACTGCACTAGAGCAATCTCTTCTTCTTATGGAAAAATATGGTTTCGAACCTGAAATGGGGCATAAAGAGGTTGGTGGCGTAACAGCTCAAATAGGGGAATCTGGTTCCCTAACTCATATCATGGAACAACTTGAAATAGACTGGAAGTTTGCTGATGCCCTACAATCCGCTGATAATGAGCTATTTGTCAGAAACTTAGTAAGAGAAACCTTTAGACGTAATGGTTTAGTCGCTACCTTTTTAGCAAAGCCTGTGCAAGATGTAGCTGGAAGTGGTGAACATACTCATATTGGAGTAACTGTAAAATTAATAAATGGCAAGAGAGTTAATCTATTTACTTCAACTAAAAAACATTTCTTAAGCACTATAGGTTACGCATCTGCAATGGGTATACTTAAAAATTATGAAGTAATAAATCCATTTATCGCGCCAACAAGTGATTCTTTAAGAAGATTAAAACCAGGGTTTGAAGCTCCTGTTTGTATCGTAACTTCCCTTGGTCACAGCGTGGATATTCCTTCAAGAAATAGATCTATACTTTTAGCATTAATAAGAGACCTTGATAACCCACTAGCTACAAGATTTGAACTTAGAGCTCCAAATCCACATACTAATACTTATCTAGCCTTGGCTACCTTATACGCTGCAATGCTAGATGGAATTGTATACTCTATAAAAAACAATAAATGTGAAGATGACCTTTTAAAAGAATTATCTAAAGCACCAGGAGATGACAGTGACTATTTAGAAAAAAATAGAGCTTACAGAAGCGAAGAAGATGTATTTGAATTCTTTACAGAATCAGAGCGTGCTGAATATTTTGGAAAAGCTCCTAAAACCGTTTATGAAAACCTCTGTGCATTAGACGAAAATCCAGAAAAACTTGAAGTTCTAAAGGCTCACGGTGTATTTACTACAAGCATACTAAATAGCTTTAAAATGGCAATATCCACTAGATGGGTTACTGAAATAAATAATAGGATATTAAATAATTATGCAAAAGAAATTCGAAAGTCTAAAATGGTTCATACTCCTGAAAAAGCTTTGGATTTAGATTTAGCAAACTGGCAAAAGATTAGTGATTTAAGATACTATCTCATGAAAGATACCTATACTAAAACCAGCCTATTTACTAAAATAAAAGAAGCTTCTAAATCCGAAAACTACAAGGAACTTTCCGCATTACAAATAGAATTAGATGCAAAAATGGAAGAATTAAGACTTTATTATAGCAATTATAAAAAGAATTTACTGGATATCTAAAACTATATATTGCTAATTATGAAGAAACCACCTCAATTTCAAAAATGATATTGAGGTGGTTTTTTATAGTAATTTTATCTAAAAACATATTAATACACTATATTACTTACTCCTAAGTTCTTAAGAATACCCGTGGAAATTGCCTTAGCTAATTTGTTTTGGTAGGCGTCCGTAGCTAATAGCTTTTCTTCTTCCGTATTAGAAATAAATGATGTTTCTACTAGTATCGCCGGAGCATTTACATATTTTGTTACATATAAATTTCCTGTCTTTACCCCTCTATTAGTTCTTCCAGTTTCTTTTATTAATTCACTTTGAACAGTTTCAGCTAATTTTGCACTGGCCGAATTTCCGACATAATACCATGTTTCTGCACCGTTGGCTGTCGCTGCACTATAACTATTACAATGGATACTTACAAATAAATTCGGATTAGCATTATTCGCAATATCACACCTTGCTTGGAGATTTTGAGTTTGATTGCTGGACCAAGTTATGTTGTCAGTTGTTCTTGTGTATATGGTTTCAACATCATTCTTAGCCAAAATATTTCCTACTTTTAATGTAACTTTTAGTGCTATAGCCTTTTCTTGAAGCCCAGTTGGTCCTATTGCTCCTGGATCATATCCTCCATGGCCTGCATCTAAAACTACTTTGTATTTGGGTTCAGTGGTGTCTGTGTTGCCATCTCCACTGCTATTTTTAGGATTTACACTTATGTATTTTTTAACTGCTTCTGTAAACGCTAAAGCTAACTTATCTTTATATTCGTTAGTTTTTAGTTTACTTTCTTCACTTTTATTAGTTATAAAACCTAATGTTGCCATGACTCCTGGTGCATTAGAGAGTTTTAAACTATTAAAATCACTCTCTTTAACTCCTCTATCTAGTGCTGCAGTTTTACTTACTAACTGTGTTTGAATATATTCACCTAATTCCTTACCTTTATCATTGCCTTTTAAGTAAAAGGTCTCTATACCATTGGTTGCCTCAGAAGTATAACTATTACAACTAATTGTTACAAGCAAATCTGACTTAGCATTATTAGCAATATTCATTCTTTCTTGTATTTCATTACTACTATTCCAAGTTACACTATCTCCCGACCTAGTGTAAACAACTTGTACATTTTCATTTTCCAAAAGCTTGCCTAGTCTTAATGCCACGTCTAAATTAACATCTTTTTCTTTTAATCCAGTGGGTCCAATATTGCCACTGTCACTGCCACCCCTTGCTGCATTTATACATACAATAAATTTTGCAGTTTGTTTTTTACTTACCTGAACTATAGCCTTAACTTTTTTGTCATAACCTTTTATAACCCCTTCAAAGGTATAAGTACCTGCCTTATCAAAATTAATAAAGTTTTGAACCCATTCTACTTGTATATCTTCTTTTGAACTATTACTCATAGTAGCTTGTACAGTTTTAGGCAAGGTATATTTATCGCCCTCTTCTAAATTAACCATTATATCTTGTACTGAAGATATTCTTAAAACTGGTGCACTTTGAGTATTAAAATTCATTCTAACTTCTTTGGGAAGAGGCTTTCCATCTGCTGAATTAACCTTTTCCGTCACTATCAAAGTATATGTGTTACTATATTCATAATTTTTTGCTGCTTGAACTATTACGTTTTTATTGTTATTAGCTAAACTAACTTTAATATCTATATTTTTATTATTTCCATCAACCACCTTAATGTTTGTGGTGTTTACAGTAGTAGCACTCAAAGGCTTATTGAAACTCACTGTCCAGGGTTTATTAACTACCACATCTTTTTTCGAATCCATATTTGTATACGTACTAGCCTTTACTACTATTTGCATAGGTATACATAGCACGAAGGATAAAATCATAATTACAAATGCTTTAAAGATATTCTTCATATAACCCCTCCTAACTCGTCATTGTTTTCATATTTAATCATTTATATCATTATTTAGATTATTTTAAGTATGGATGTAAATTGTGGTTTTAATCATGAATTAATTATACTATACTTTTACTCTCCCCTCTATAATTTTTAAATATTTTTTTAATATTTTTTAATATTTTTCAAATATACATTGAAACTCGATATATTTACTTTTACAATAGTATATTGCTCCAATAAATGTGCCATAATTAAACCATAAACAACCATATAAAAATGTTCTTTCACTATACAATACGATTTGTTTCACCTATTTGTTTCAATCTAAGATAAAAAATTCAAAATTAATTTATTAAAAGGAGAATTTACATGAAGATAACTTGGCTAGGTCATGCATGCTTTCTTATAGAAGATTCAAGCGGTAGGAAGCTTTTAACAGATCCATTTGATACTACTTTGGGTTATGAAGTTTATAAAGGTAGTACAGATATTGTAACTATAAGTCATCAACATTTCGATCATAATTATTGTAAGGAGGTAGAAGGCAATTACAAAGTCATAGATAAAATTGGTACTTTCCATGTAGGTGATATAACTATAAAAGGTACTCCTTCTTATCACGACAAAGATAAAGGCGCGAAACGTGGTGAAAATATAATCTTCACTTTTAAAATGGATGACTATACCTTATGTCATTTAGGAGATTTAGGTCATACACTTTCGCATGGTGACATTGAAGCTATTGGAAGTGTAGATATATTATTTGTTCCAGTAGGTGGTAATTATACAATCGATGGAAAGGAAGCCTCAGAAATTGCAAAAAAAATAAATCCAAAAATAGTTATACCTATGCACTATAAAACTTCACAAATACCCTTCCCCTTAGATGGGGTAGAAAAATTTCTTATGTATATGAAGAATGCCTCAAAAATAGATAACAATACTTTAGTAATTAATGATAAAATAACAGAATCAATGTCTGTTAAAATTTTGAATTATATTTAGATAGAACAAAGTCATATATTTCTAGAAATGTTAATTCACTTCACTAACCAATTCTAAATTTATTTTCTTAAAATATCCTAAAAATCACAAACTCGCTATCGCTCAAACATGTGATTTTCTTAACGGATATTCCAATAAAATAAGTTAAGAATTGGTAAGCTCGTTCAAATAGCCTTTTACGTAACATATGACTTTTCCACGTGCAGAAGTATGGAAATTATAAAATTTGAAAATAATTTAAGTAACATTTTTATATTTACCTATTTAATTATCAAAAAGTTATCCACAAATTAAAAATTTTATAATTTCCTATAAAAATAAAAAAGGCCTCCATTTATATAAGTGAAGGCCTTGATTATATTTATATTTATTTACTCCATAGTATAATTTGATTTTCTGAAATACTCTTTTGAGCATCAATGATTCGCTGATTGGAGGATCCAGTATACTTACTAGCTCCTAATTTTAATGTTTCATCAAACTTACCGTCAATAAGTACGTCAATGGTTCTAAGAAGCCGTAGTTTATCATTATCTCCACAATTCATTATTTCTTCAAAAGTGTATCCACTATAACACCAAATATTTAATCCTAGATCTCTAACTTTCTCTGACAATTTTGATAAAGCCAGCGCACTTTCAAAAGGTTCCCCTCCTGAAAAAGTAACTCCCTTTATTATGGGCATGTTCTTCTTTATTTTTTCCACAATATCCTGTATTGAAATAGAATCCCCATAATTAAAGTCCTGCATAAACTGATTTTGGCAACTTTCACAATTATGCATGCAGCCACATACAAAGATTACAGATCTGATTCCATCTCCATTGACTAATGAATTGTCTAAAAAACCACCTATTTGAAGTTTCACTCACCATACCACCTTTTGTAAGATAAATTTAATATAAATAATGGGCAATTGTTTAATACAATTGCCCATCATCTTAACGACCTGTTAATGGATTAATAAATAGATGAATGATCCTCAGTATGGGATATTCTATCTGCTCTTTCTGCCGTTTTTCCACCACCAAATCTCTCATCCAAGCTTAAATAACCCGTTACTCTTGAAATTCCTTGTATATTATGGCTGCCACATTTTGTACATTTTTGAACTCCACTTTGGAGATATGTTCCACAGTCTTTACAATATCTTATGTGAAAATTTATGCCCATATAACTAATATTCGTTTCCTTATATGCATAATCTAATATATCCATTATAATTTCTTCTGTTGGGTAATCATCAAGTTCTATATAACTAATATGTCCAGCATTGCATAATTTATGATAAGGCGCTTCAATATCTATTTTTTCCTTAATAGATATTGGATACCCTACTGGAATATGATAACTATTTGTATAATATTCTTTATCGGTAACCCCCTGCATTTCACCAAAAACAGCCTTATCTTGAAGTATAAATCTGCCACTTAATCCTTCGGCAGGTGTAGCATAAGTGCTCCAATTAAGCTTGGTTTCCTCTATTAGCTTATCAGTATAAGCTCTCATATAAGATATTATTTCAACGCCTAATTTTCTTGTCTCAGCGCATTCTCCATGATGTTTTCCAGTCAACGCTACTAGCGTTTCCGCAAGACCTATAAACCCAATAACCCATGATCCATTCTTTAAAATAGGTTCTATAGAATCCTCTGGTGTTAACCCCTCACTACCTAACATAAGACCTTGACCTGCTACAAAAGGTAAATCCTTAACCCTTAACTTTTTTAACACATCATATCTATGCATAAGTGCTTCTCTAGCAAGTTCTAACTTACCATCAAGTAATTTATAAAACTTGTCTACATTTCCCTTAGCTAATATCCCCAGCCTAGGAAGATTTACAGTTAACGGAGCAATATTTCCTCTTCCTTTTGTCCCTGCCTCTCCATTTACATTAGAACAAAGATAAGTACGACATCCCATAGTAGCCGGCGTAATCCCTTGATCATAGTAAAATTTATTGAAATCAGCATCTAAATTCATAAAAGTAGGATTCATTCTCTTACTAGCGACACGACAAGCAAGCTTATATAAATAGTGATATGGGTCAGTCTTTTCTCTGTTGACTCCTTTTTTAACCCTAAAAATTATATTTGGGAATACAGGTTGCTCCCCTTTTCCAAGTCCTTTTTCGTATTCAGTTAAAAATATTTCACATACCAATGCTGCATCCTTAGATTCTGGTATTCCAATATTCATTGAACTAAAAGGCACTTGTGATCCCGCTCTGCTATGCATTGTATTTAGGTTATATACTATGCCCTGCATAGATTGCTCTATGACTCTTCTTAATTTATGTTCTGCAAACTCACAAACTTTATTTTCCTCTACGCCTAAATCTCTAAGTTCTTTTCTGATTTCCTGCCTTGTATATTCTATAAATGCTGCCATATCGTTGTCAAAATCCGGGTGTGATTGGCCTCCAAACATATCATTCTGCGTTGATTGAAGTAAAATACATGAAAGCTCT
>JAJXYA010000060.1 GCA_021780795.1 Bacillota bacterium
TGTTTCTCATTTTTGTTACTAAAAGACTAGTAGACATTCCAGCTGAACATACTAACATGATATTGTACATATTAACACCTCCTTTGGTATATACCAATTTTCACCTTTATTCTATACCACGTCATTTCAAAATGCAAGCGATTACGAAATAAAATTTAACAAAATTTTAAGATAAAATTAATAAATTCATATAAATTAACTGGTTTTCCCAGAAAAAGATAATAAATTTTCGCTTTTTATGATAAAATAAAATATATTACATGAAAATTGGTATATATTAATAAAAGTTTTTATCCGAAGGAATATATACATATTGACAATATAAGTAATAGGTACTATGGTATTGGTATATGCCAATACGGCAGTCAAAATGTTTATAAGAGGTGGTAATTGAAATGAAATATATTATTGGAGTTGACGGTGGCGGCACTAAAACAGAGGCTGCTGCATATAATTTGGAGGGTAAGTTAATAAGTACAGCAACTACTAGTTTTGGCAATGTTTTAGTTAGTGAGGAAGAAGCGATAAAAAATATAATTGAAGCTATAGACCAATGTATATTAAAGATACCTGATAGAAAAACTGATGCATTATATTTGGGATTAGCCGGTTCTGAATATGGTAATGTAAGTGTTACAATTTCAAATATTTTAAGCAATAGATATAATTCAAAGGTAAAGGTTGTTAATGATTCGGTTATTGCACTTGCATCACTTTTGAAAGGAAAGGATGGGATACTAACTATTTCCGGGACCGGATCAATTAGTTATGGAATTAGAAATGGAATAACAAAATCAGCAGGGGGTTGGGGTAATTTGCTTGGTGATGAAGGAAGTGGATATTATATTGCGATAGAAGCATTAAAATTGATTACAAAGGAAGAAGATTCAGATAAAATTAATAGTAAGCTTACAAATGTATTACTAAATAAGCTTGGAGTGGAAAATAGAAGGGATATAATAAATTTTGTTTATTCAAAAACAAAAGGAGAAATTGCTGCTTTAGTTCCAACAATTGTTGAATGCGCTAGGGATGGAGATATTATAGCAGAAAAACTTCTCAAAAAGAGCGGGAAAGAATTAGCTCAAATAACTTTAAAAGTATATCAAAGTTTAAGTTTTAAAGAAACGGTCTACGTAGGTGTAAAAGGAAGTATTTTAACAAAGGTATCTTTTGTTAGAGATGAATTTGAAAAAGTATTAAATAGAACTATTGCTAAAGTGGAGGTTGTTGATGAAGAAGTATCTCCAACCTTAGGTGCATACTATTTAGCTTTGAAGGAATTTGATTTACAATAGCAAAAAATCATTATACAATAAATTAACCTGAAGACATGAAGTTTGGAATTTTACTTCATATCTTTTGTTTCTATTTTTATGAATAGCTTATGGTTTTACAAACAAATAAATTTCATTAACGTTGACGTTAACGTAAATAAAGTGTTATATTATTATAGTAAAGGACTAATATTAACAATCATTTTAAATTACACAAAGGAAGGGATGTTTTATGAAAAAAATTGATTACAAATGGATAGCCTTGTCCAATACTTCATTAGGTATTTTCATGGCTGCCTTGAATGGAAATATCGTTATGATTTCTTTGCCAGCCATTTTTAGAGGAATTCAAATTAACCCTATGGCTCCAGGAAGTACAGTTTATTTGCTGTGGCTTTTAATGGGTTATACTGTGGTTACAGCTACACTTTTAGTATCTTTTGGAAGAATCTCTGATATTTTTGGCAGAACGAGATTATATAATTTAGGCTTTGCAATATTTACAGCTGCGTCTGTTTTATTAGCACTAACACCTGGAACAGGAACGTCAGGAGCTATTGAATTGGTTGCTTTCCGACTTTTACAAGGAGTAGGAGCTGGATTTTTATTTTCTAATAGTACGGCTATTATTACAGATGCTTTTCCAAAGCACCAAAGAGGAATGGCAATGGGTTTAAATCAAATACTAGGAATCGGAGGCTCCTTGGCTGGTCTTATTGTTGGTGGTCTCTTGGCTGATTTACATTGGCGTTACGTTTTTCTAGTGAGTGTACCAGTTGGTTTATTTGGTACAGTTTGGGCTTTCTTAAAATTGAAAGAAACTGGAGTTTTAAAGAAAGATCAAAAGATAGATTGGTTAGGTAATGGAACCTTTGCTATCGGGTTAACTGTTTTATTGTTAGCACTTACTTATGGAATTATGCCATATGGAATTTCGAAAATGGGCTGGGGAAATCCTATGGTTATAGCAGGTATAGTAATAGGAATAGTAATGCTTGCTGCTTTTATTTATATAGAATTTCATGTGGAAATGCCAATGTTTCATTTGGAATTATTTAAGATAAGAGCTTTTTCGGCAGGGAATCTTAGTTTGTTTTTATCATCAATTGCTAGAGGTGGGTTACAGTTTATGTTAATCATTTGGCTTCAAGGCATATGGTTGCCGCTTCATGGCTATAGTTTTGAAAAAACTCCATTATGGGCAGGAATTTATATGCTTCCTATGATGCTAGGATTTTTTATTATGGGACCTATAAGCGGTTATTTATCAGACAGATTTGGTGCAAGAGGTTTCTCTACAATTGGAATGATATTAACTGCTTTCTCCTTTCTTTTATTTACCTTTTTACCAGCAAATTTTAACTATATACCTTTTGTAGTGATTTTACTTATTGCTGGAGTAGGTATGGGAATGTTCGCTGCCCCAAATACTACAGCTATTATGAATACTGTACCACCAGAGCATCGTGGGGCAGCTTCAGGAATGCGTGCTACGTTACAAAATAGTGGTTCTGCATTAAGTATGACACTATATTTTAGCATATTGATTGTTGGTTTAGCGAAGAATTTACCATCAGCTATGTTTAATGGACTTGTAGGAGCTGGAGTTCCATCAGTAGTAGCTGAAAAGGTAGCTAATTTACCTCCAACAGGAGCTTTGTTTGCAGCATTTTTAGGCTACAATCCTATGGCTCAGCTAGTTCCAACCTCAGTGCTTCATAAACTTCCTATGGTTAAACAGCAGCTTATAGTAGGAAAGGTATTTTTCCCTCAATTAATTGCTCCTGCTGTAATGTCAAGTCTTAGAACTGCATTTTATATTTCTATGATATTGTCTATTGTTGCAGCTATAGCATCTTTCTTAAGAGGAAAAAGAGTATAAGTTAAAATTATAAAAATATTTATTTAACCTAAACTTATATTGAAGGTAACATTTTGTTAACAAAAGAGAAGTAAAATTAAAGCAAATAAGAGAAACAAAAGAGGATTGATAATTTGAACATGAAAGAACTTTTGGTTAATAACCCTCTAATTGCAGCAGCACAACATGATAATTTAAAAGAGGCTGTTAATTCAAAAGTAGCAGCAATTTTATTAATGGATGGAAAGCTTAATGAGTTAATGGATAATGATTTTAAGCTATTTAATGAAAAAAAACCTATATTTGTTCATATAGATTTAGTTAGAGGATTATCCAATGACAAAGAAGCAATTAGTTTTATGAAAAAATATATTAACCCTTTTGGAATCGTCTCTACAAAAAGTGTTATGCTTAAGGCTGCTAAAAAGAAAGGCTTAAAAACAATACAAAGAATTTTCCTTATAGATTCAAAGTCTTTAAAAAGTGCAATAGAAAGCATAAAGGAAAATGATCCTGATATTGTAGAAGTAATGCCGGCTTTAGCACATTCAATAGTTATGAGTCTAAAAGGTGAAATAGATAAACCTATAATATTAGGTGGATTGATTAATAAAAAGGAACAGGTAATTGACGCTTTAAAGGCAGGAGC
>JAJXYA010000475.1 GCA_021780795.1 Bacillota bacterium
TTCTGTAAATCCTAAATCTTTGTTTAGTCCGTGTCTAATATTGTCACCATCAAGTAGATATGTAAGCATGCCCATATCATAAAGTTTTTTTTCAAGGGCAGATGCTATAGTTGATTTACCTGAACCCGATAGTCCTGTAAACCATAATACTATTCCTTTTTGTTTTATGAGCCTTTCTCTATCTTCTCTATCTACATTTGTGTTATGCCAAACTATATTTTTATTCACAAGATCACCTACCTTTATTTTATTACTTACAATTCTTATTTGTTTATTAGGTTTTATAATATATGATTTTTTTATAGCTGTCAACTGAAATTTATTAATTTAATTTCTTTAATTTAAATGTTAATTATACTTAACAATAGAATTATAGATAATAATTTGTATTATAATGTAAATATACTAATCATTTATTTTCTTAAAGAACCAATATATAGGAGTGATATATTATGAAACAAGTAGAAGGATGTATTTTTAATCTTGATGACATCATAGTTGATACAAAACAAGGCGAAATATTACCTGGCGTAAAACGTTTCTTAATAGATCTTAGAATTTCTGGAATGAAGCTTGCTGTTACTACAAAAAAAAATAACGATCATACATTATTAGAAGACTTAAATATTTGTGATTTCTTTGATTCTATCGAATGTTCTAAAAATAATGGTTTAGACACGGAACCTCTGCTTTTAAAATCTGCTGAAAACATATGTGTTAATCCAGAAAATTGTGTCGTATTTTGCACAGAAGAAGCATTTCTTCAAAAAGCAAAAGAAATGAATATGGGTGCTATTTGTGTTGGTACTAGTACTTTTTATTCCCTACCAGATAAGATAGTTCCGAACCTATCTAGCATAAATTCATCAATTCTTAATTTCAATTAATAACATAAAAAGGGTGCTACCCTTATAATATTACTATTATTGAGTAGCACCCTTATTTTGCTTTAAATATTCATTTATAAAAAGGTCAATATCTCCATCCATTACCGCATCTACATTGCCAGCTTCTGCTCCGGTTCTGTGGTCTTTTACCATGGTATAAGGCTGAAATACGTAAGATCTAATTTGGCTCCCCCATCCTATATCCTTAAGTTCACCTGTTAAATCTTCTATTTTATCCTTATGAGCTCTCTCTTTTAATTCTACTAGCTTTGCTTTAAGCATTGCCATGGCAGTATCCTTATTTGAAAATTGACTTCGCTCATTTTGGCATTGAACTACTATACCTGTAGGTATATGAGTTATTCTAATTGCTGATTCAGTTTTGTTTACATGCTGACCACCAGCACCACTGGATCTATACGTATCTATTTTTAAATCTTCTGGTCTTATAGCTATATCTTGATTTTGAGTAAGTTCAGGCAAAACTTCAACGGATGCAAAAGAAGTTTGTCTTTTACCATTTGCATTAAACGGAGATATTCTAACCAATCTATGGATTCCCTTTTCTGCTTTTAAATAACCATAAGCAAATTCCCCGGTTATTTTTAAGGTTACACTTTTAATTCCTGCTTCATCACCTTGAAGCATATCCAAAGTTTCAACTTTGAATCCTTTTGCATCTGCCCATCTTGTATACATCCTTAAAAGCATTTCTGTCCAATCCTGTGCATCTGTTCCTCCAGCACCTGTGTGAAGATCTAATAATGCATTGTTTTTATCATACTCTCCAGAAAGAAGAACTTCTATTCTTAAATTTTCAACTGCTCTATTTAAAGCTTCTAATTCTAAATTTATTTCTTTAAAAAGTTCTTCATCCTCTTCTTCCATACACATTTCTATTAAAACTTCCAAATCAGAAGCCGTACTAATAAACCCACTTACCCCTTCTACTCTGTCTTTTAAAAACTTTGCTTCTTGGGTTATTTCTTGAGCCTGTTTCATATTATCCCAAAAGTTAGGTTCCTGCATTTTACCTTCCAGCTCTTCAACTCTTCTTTTAATATTTTCTATGTCAAAGTGAATCCCTTATTTCCTCTATGACTTCTCCTAAATGCTTAATATTACTTAAATTTTCTTCAAGCTTTATTAACACTATTTTCACTCCTCTTATTTAATTCTATAACCCTACTACCGCAACAATTTTTATATTTCTTTCCCGAACCACAAGGACACAAATCATTTCTTCCAACCTTTTCATGAGCCCTTCTGGCAGTTTCCTTTTCAGCTTCATAATTGGTTGCTGTTTCTCTAACAACTCTTTCCCTTTCCGGTGCTCTTTGTACCTCAACATGATACAAATACTTAATTGTTTCAACCTTAATATTATTTATCATCTCTTCAAACATATCGCTTCCTTCGAATTGATAAGCCTGAACAGGATCTTGCTGTCTATATGCTCTAAGTCCCATTCCTCTTTTTAAATGATCCATGTTGTCTATATGATCCATCCATTTTGTATCAACAACTCTTAAAAGAATTACTCTTTCAATTTCTCTTAACTGCTCAGAGCCAAATCCGCTTTCTTTTTTACTATACAACTCTGTTGCAATATTTAAAAGCTTATCTTTTATTTCATCATTAGACATCATTTTAAATTCTTCTACACTTACTGCATCCTTAGGTAAGAAAATATCTTCTAAATATTCTATAAGATGTTCTAAGTCTTCCTCTATATTTTCCTCAAGGCCGCTTAGATGAGCATCTACTACAGTATTAATCAAATCACTAATCATTGTTTGAATCTGATCTTTCATATCTTCGCCTTCAAGAACTTCAGTCCTTTGCTTATACATGATTTCTCTTTGTTGATTCATAACATCATCATATTGAAGAAGAGTTTTTCTTATATCAAAATTGTTTCCCTCAACCTTTTTTTGAGCACTTTCAATAGATTTACTTACCATTTTGCTTTCTATTGCTTCAGATTCATCAAGACCTAATCTATCAACAACCGCTGAAATTTTTTCAGAGCCGAAAATTCTCATAAGGTCATCTTCTAAAGATACATAAAATCTAGAACTACCAGCATCTCCTTGACGACCTGAACGTCCTCTAAGCTGATTATCTATACGTCTAGATTCATGTCTTTCTGTACCAATAATTTTAAGTCCGCCAACTTCTAATGCACCTTCGCCAAGCTTAATATCGGTACCACGACCTGCCATATTTGTTGCAATTGTTACTGATCCCATTTCTCCTGCATGAGAAATAATTTCTGCTTCCTTTTCATGATATTTAGCATTTAAAACCTGATGTGGAACACCTTTTTTCTTTAAAAGTGTAGAAATAACCTCTGATTTTTCTATACTTACTGTACCTACTAGTACAGGCTGACCTAATTTATGTGTTTCTTCTATTTCATCTACAATCGCATTAAATTTTCCAATTTCATTTTTATAAACTAAGTCTGGAAAATCAATTCTTGCAATAGGTCTATGGGTAGGAATCACTATAACATCCAAACCATATATTTCTCTAAATTCATTTTCTTCTGTTAAGGCAGTACCTGTCATACCAGAAAGCTTTTCATATAATCTAAAATAATTTTGGAAAGTTATTGTAGCTAAAGTTTTAGACTCCTTTTGAACCTTAACTCCTTCTTTAGCCTCAATTGCTTGATGCAAGCCGTCACTATATCTTCTGCCTTCCATAAGTCTTCCTGTAAACTCATCAACTATTATTACTTCTCCGTCTTTAACCATGTAATCTTTATCTTTTTTCATCATGTAGTTACCCTTTAAGGCTTGAGCTACGTGATGCTGAATTTCCATATTATCCGGATCTCCATAATTGTCTAACTTGAAATATTTTTCTGCCTTTTCAATTCCAGCTTCG
>JAJXYA010000167.1 GCA_021780795.1 Bacillota bacterium
GTATATTCCATACGCTCATCTCCTTACAATATTAATATACACTTTTACGTAGCGTTAATGTCAACAGTATTTTAAAAAATGTTTTTTGATATAAAGAGAGAAGTAAAACAGGTAATTAACCTTTCATACTCATACCTAAAATGATGATGTGGACGATAAAGGACTGCTGATTTGACAGCAGTCCTTTATTTCTAGGCAATAGATTAGTTTTTGGAATAAAACTCTAAAATCTTTGAGAATTTTAAGCTCACTGGAATTTCGTCTATAGTAGGAAGTTTAATTAAACTTCCTGAAAAATTATCTTTATCCTTATTTAAGTAGCTATAGCCATTGTTTGTTGATACAAAGTTCTGACTAAATAGCTCATTCTTTCTTGACTTCTCTCTTAGACTTATTGTGTCACCTTCACTAACTTTAAAGGATGGAATATCAACTTTCTTTCCATTCACTAAAATATGACCGTGAACCACTATTTGTCTTGCTTGTCTTAGCGTTGAAGCAAGACCTAATCTATAGGTCATATTGTCAAGTCTTATTTCAAGGTTTTGTATTAAAACCTCTTCTGACTTTTGTTTTGAATTTAAAGCTTCAAATACATATCTTTTGAATTGTTTCTCAAGCACACCGTAGTACGCTTTTAGCTTTTGTTTTTCAAGTAATTGCTGTCCATATTCGGAAAGCTTTTTATGTTCCTTCACATCTCTGTCTAATGCTTTTGGATGATTAAAAACATTTACTCCTAAGTGCCTTACTATCTTAAATCTTGGTCCTAAATATCGTGCCATTGTATCCTCCAATATAATTCTTATTATATTGCGGTTAATTTTGCGCCAACAGCCTATTGTTATTATAGCACGATAAAATAGACTTGTAAATAAGAATCATTATCATTAAATTTAATAAATAAGTTTTATGCTGGCCTTATTGAAGAAACTATTTTCAACATATATATATTGGATTGGTTTGGACAGTATTCTACATTCACTTACCACTAATAATTATAATTCCTATATTGGCATTACTAGTATATTATGTAAGGCATGGTTTTAAAAAAACTGATACAAAATGATCGAGATTATAGTGTACTTATGCACTAATAAAAACTACACTATTGAGGTTTTTATGACAATTCCTGTGTTGATTCGAGATGACAAAATATAAAACTAGTAGTAAAATAACAATGGGATTTGCAATAACATATATTTCTCACGTCTCAAAGATACCTATAGCATATTTGTAAATATTTGAAATAACTACGTTTTAGGAGCTATAATTCTAATATTATAACTGAGAAATTTGTAGGAAGTACTTCAAAACGGAAAGAAAGCAAATTCCTATATAATACTATAGAAAAAGTTGCAATTTGTAAAATGAAAACCACTGCTTTTTATTTTATTTGGAAATGAAACTCATTTCTTAGATAAAAATTCACAGATTGCATTAGGGGGGATTAATTTACATGAACAGAAAAATGATATTTTTTGATATTGATGGAACCATACTCACTGAAAAAACCCGTATAATTTCACAAAGCACTTTGAACGCAATAAAAAAGGCTCGTGAGAACGGCCATCTTGCCTTTATTAATACAGGTAGAACCTTTTTTAACTTATCGGAAGAGATAATTAACATTGGATTCGATGGCTATGTTTGTGGCTGTGGAACTTATATCCACTATAACGGAGAACCGCTCTTAGCGAAATCTGTCTCACATAAAACTTGCGCTGAAATCGTGCAAAAGCTTCGTGAATATAAAATTGAAGGGATTTTTGAAAGCTCGAATACTGTTTTTTTTGATCAAACTATTCCTATCACTGGTGAGATTGCTGAAATAAAGGCAAACCTTGCTGCAGAAGGATTTGACGTTTCAAAATCTTGGGATGATCCAGACATTATTTTTGATAAATTTGTTATATGGCTAAATGGAGATAGTGACTTTCAAACTTTCTATTCTTATATCTCGAAAGACTTTGACTACATTGATCGAGGCAATAATTTTGGGGAAGTGGTTCCTAAAGGATATTCAAAAGCAACTGGAATCCAATTTCTTCAAGAACATTTTAATATTCCTTTAGAAGATTGTTATGCTATTGGTGATAGTTCTAATGACTTGCCGATGCTTAAATATGTTCCCAATAGTATTGCTATGGGCAATGGCACCCCTTTCTTGTTTGACTTAGTATCCTTTGTTACAAAAGATATAGAAGAAGATGGAATCGAACATGCATTAACCCATTATGGAATTATATAATTAATAAATAATTTTTTATTCTTGCATAAAGGGACAACCTTTTCAACAAAAGATTCCCTCAGCCATTTAGGTCTGAGGGAACATAAAATACACTTCAATTTTCATCATTTTTATTTTTTGTCCTTAGATTTATCGCAAATCTCAAATACTTTGTTTAATATAGAGTCCTTGTCTTTTATAAAATCCTCATAAGTAGTTTCTGCGTAAATATCTGGCTTTGTATGAGCCTTCTCATTGACAGTCCCATCACTGTTAACTCCCATATCCAAGCTAAATCTAACCACAAGTCCACTATTAGGAAGAGCCATTACACAAGGATCTATGCCTATTCCATCTCCTCCTGTAATAGTTCCAACAAGCTCAGCAAAGTCTGTTGCCTTGCAAAAGGCTGCAAAGGATTCAGAGGAAGAAAATACATATTCATCTACTAAAAGATATATTTTCCCCTTAAACCCAACAGAGTTCTTAGGTTTAACGGCTCTTGAAGAAACAGTAAATCGTTCCATTGATGAAGTATATTTACTGTTAAATTCCTCTGGTAGCTTATCTATAGGTTTTGTTGTTATTCCTCTTCCTCTTAAAAAAGGCCTAATGTAGTTTCCCTTGTAGGCCATTGCAACTGCAGAGCTTTTAGTCTCCGAGATTAAAGGCTCAACTATATTTTTTTGCCAATAATTATCTGTCCCTCCCCCATTACCTCTTATATCAATAACAAGATATGGATAGTCTTTTATACTTTTATAAAACTCTAAGATTTTTTTACCATCAGCCTCTAAGGTTCTATTAGACATTGACTTAACCTTTAGATAAGCTATCTGGTTTTCCTTTAGAATTTTTTCTTCAGAGGAGGTGGTGCTTATTGAAGTTGAAATATTTTGTTCCTGCTTAATAGGGGTTAAATATTCAGTTATACTTTGGTTGTACTGTGATACAGCGGCAACTTTATAGTCTTTGCCTATCTCCCCTATTATCATGCTGGACTTTACATAAAGCTTCTCTCTTTTTTCATCATAATTAAGATAATATTTATCCAAGTTGTCTTTAAAATAAGCATCAATTGGCTTATCTTCAATAGATTCAATTACATATCCTTTTTTTATACTTTTAAAGTCCTCTGTTACAATATACCTGCCCTCCACATACTTTATCTTAAGTGGGAGCACCACCTTATTTTCCTTTACTATTTTACTCCAGTCCTTATACTTTTCCTTAACTCCTGTTTGAGTTAATACTTGCCTCCAAGCATAATTAGTTATACTGCTGTATCCTGGAACCATGTCCTCATAGTAGCTTGGAGACAGCACTCCGGTATGTCCATTTTGAATCATAGCAACGATTCCTTTTAGGGTATTATAAAATTCCTCGTTATTTTTAGTACCCTTAATCCACTCCTCAAACTTATCTTTATTGATGGGCCAGTCAAAGCCCGTCTTATCCCTTTCTATCTCAAAGAATGGAAAAGAATCTTTAAGGGTTGTAAAAACATATCTAAAATCCTCAAGCTTTTCTTCTGTAGTAAGTCCCTTTA
>JAJXYA010000011.1 GCA_021780795.1 Bacillota bacterium
TATTCTTCTGTATTCCTTTAATTCTAAAGTAAAGAATATATCTCCTGTGCCATCTTGCTCCTTGTACTCAAAGCTTTCTATTGTACATTCCATATTAATACTTGTACCAGTTACAGTGTACCTAATAGGCTTACCACTATTAATCCATTTATTAATTAGTGCTACACAGTCATTTGGTGTAGGAAATGTACTATATTGACAAAAGCTATAATTTCGTTTAGGGAAAAAAGTTTCAATAGCTGGTAAGGTAGTTAAGTTACTTTTACCTATAAAACTTACTTCTCCAATATTTTCAACATTAAAAGTTGCATTATTAGCAGTTTTTGTAACTGTGTAATCCTTTGGTGGTATTGGTAATTGAAATTTTTCTGTTCCTTGAATTAACCAAAATTCCATATATACACCTCCTAACCTAAATTAAGTGCTGCACTTCCTAATTTTCTAACAAATAAATCTGCTATCTTATCTATATCCGCATCCTCTCTTACTATTATTGTATCCGCAAGTTTAGCAATACTGATTCCACCTAGCCTTTTACTAGTTTCGTTTGCTGTAGTTACTGTGTCTCCTTTTCTCAAATTCACGAGTTCTGGTCCATGTTCTCCAACTAATGTTGTACCGCCATATGAATATTGAGTACCTAGTGCATTTTGAGGTATTGAATGTGCCTTCTTAATCTTAGCACTAGTTAATTTAGCGCTTTGACTTTGTGCCATAGCTTCATAGCTCCTACTTGCGCTATCTCCTGATGGGCGCTTCAAACTTGCATATTCACCCATCTCGTACTTTTTAATTGCATTAATCTTAACACCTGGCAACTTATTAAGAAGACTTATCATGTCATTAATACTATCTATAAAGTCATTTGCCATCCCTTTAAATATATTCCCAACAAAAGTACCTACATTGCTAAATGCATTTTTTAATCCGAAACCAAACGTATCTGCTTTTTCCTTAACTACATCCCAGTTTTTCCATAACAAAACCCCGGCTGCTATTACTGCACCTATTGCAATGACCATCCAACCAAGTGGTGTTAGTACCAATGTACCATTCAAAATAGCCATTGCTATTTGTACTCCAAATATTATACCTTTAAGTACTTTCATGATTTTTATAGCAGCATAAAAGCTACTATATATTATCACTACATTTTCTATTAAAGTTTTATGATCTACTAAGAATTTAACGGTTTTCTTGACAACTTCTATAATTTTATTAAACCCATCTGTAGCAGCCTTTCCTATCCTCTCTATCGTGCCATCTTCTTGCCATTTCTGGAATTGGTCTGCTACTTGTTTAATCTTACCTTTTAGTGTATCTAATAAGCTTCCTTGCTTTATAGTACCATCATTTTGCATCCCTACTATATTTGCAAGTGCAGTCTTTGTTACTCCTGTGACTGTACTCCAAAGTCCTTTCGTAGTATTTGAAAGCTTATCCATTCCGCCTTTATATCTACTAACCATTATTGCAGTAATTGCTTCATTAAACTTTTCTTGATCTACTATTTGACCTTTTTTATTTACAATTTCTTGACCTCTAAACATTTCACCCGCTTTTTTTGCTATAGCAGTTTTAGTTATTCCAAATTCTTTTAACCTCTCTAATTCACCTGCTTGTGCATCTATCATAGCTTCAACCGCTTGGTCGATTGGCTTATTAGTGGATGCTGCCATATCCCCTAGAAGTGGAAGCCATTTTTTAGCGGACATTCCCATCATTTCTAGTTTTGATGCACCTTCTATGAGTGGTGCTGCTTCAAAAGGTGTTTTATTTGCTAAGTCAACTGCCCACTTCATTATTTCTCCAGCTTTTTTAGCAGATTTAGTTGCAGTTTCTAACTGTGTTCTAAATCCTTCCATGTCCATAGCTTCACTAAAACCTGTTTTTATAGCTAAACCACCAACCGCTACACCTATTCCAGCAATAGCTTTCGCTGCATTTAATCCCATTTTTATAGCCTTATCTCCAACTTTTTCAAAGTTCTTTTTAGCATTATTCGCAAATGTGGCAACTTGTTGTGAAGCTCTTCTTGTTTCTCTGCTCATGTTTTGCACATTTCTGCTTACTCTAACAATTCCACCCGACATATTATCACGCAAAGTTAATACTGTAGCTATCGTTCTTGACATATATTATCACCCCTTTCCAAACATAGCTTTCATCTTTATTTCATCATATTTAACTTTATTATCTATTTCAAAATTCATACTTTCTATAAAAAATAGTTTTTCAACCTCATTTAAGTTTAATAAGTAATTTAAATTGTGACCTTTTTGGAGATAGTAGGAAACAAAATATAATTCACCTAATTGATTCCCACTACCTCTAATTAGTTTTTTATGATTTCTTCCACCTTATTATCTTTAAATTCTGATGCTACCTTTCCAGCAAGTTCTATACTCTCATCTATGCCGAAAATCTGTGAAGCTATGTCGTAAGGATCCATTATATTCATAGCTTTTTGTAATTCTGAATCTCTTAAGAAGCTACAAGTATTATATAATAGCTTCTTAGATGCCTGAAGCATTAAAGGCATATTCATACCAATTACTTCATGTTTCCCAGCTGAATTTTCTTTTGTTTCTACTGCATTTGCATTGTCATTAGTGTATTCTATTAACTGATTTTCTGTAGGCCTTGTAAATGTTAATGTACCACCAAAACTATCAATTTCTATATCTGTTACCATTTTTCTATTCTCAAATTTCGATATAGCTTTCTTTGTAAAATCTTCTAATGTTAATTTATTTGTGTTCATAGTATCCCACCCTTTACTTTCAATAATTAAAAGCACCCATTAAGGATGCTTTTAAGGTTTAATTTATATAATCTAAGTAGTTAAAGTCAACTGCGGTGAATGGAAATTCCTGTTCCATATTGCCTTGTGCTTCCCAATCAAATAGCACCAACTCTGCAATATCTACACCAGTGAGTGCTATTCTCTCTGCTTGCCCTTTAGGGTTTGCTTGTTTTGCAATTATTTTACTATCTAAATCAATACCAGCCTTCATAGCTGCCGCGACTTTCCTGTTAATTTTAGAGTTTATTCTTTTAATAGTGATGCTTCCTTCTACTTTATAACCTTTACTTCTTTTATATGTTCTTGGATCACCTACAAAAGTTACATCATCACTTTCTTTTGTAGCTTTTGCGGTTGCTTTGCTTAACTCTGCCAATATTTCTCCGTCAAACCACAGCATTGCATCATTTGAGTTTAAAATCATACCAGCTTTATTGCTCATATTATCACCATCCTATATATTTATTTTAAGCCATTGAAATATTGAATTTTAAATCTGTCATGCTTTGAAGTTCTTTAATATTTGCACTTAAAAATAATTGTCTCTTAAATGCCATATTTTTAACCTTTGTATCATCCCAATCTACTGCATCAGGATTAACATTTACCCAAGCTGCTCTCTGTGCTGCTATATCTATATCAGCCTTATTATCAAAATTCTTGTCTAATATTTCTAACTCTTCCAATGTTTCAAAATAAGTATTTACAGCACTTATAAAAATCACTTGATTATCATAAAGATTTTTATATTTTCCAATCCATACTTTGAACTCTTTTCTTATATCATCTAAAATCAAGTTATTAATTTCTATAATTTCTATAAACTTAAAATCTTCAGTTTCATCAGTACTAATACTTGTTAAGGAGTTAATACCTAACGCAATTTTAACCTTATCATCATCATTTATAAGCACCATTTTGCCTAATTCTAATTCTGAATCCACATTAATT
>JAJXYA010000367.1 GCA_021780795.1 Bacillota bacterium
CACTTTTCAGATTAGACATTGTTAAATATGTTGTACCCTTTTCTACATTTGCACCTGCTAAATATCCAAGCAAACTTGGAATAAATTTATCCCCCGTTACTTCCCCTCTAGCATCTAAAAAAGTAACTTTTTCATTCGTTAAGCTAACTACATTTGTGCTATTAGGTGCGGTTGTTGGTTTAAACACTATAGACATAAAAGTCTTTTTAGCTACTTTCATTTGTTTGGTCCATACTGCTAGTGCCTCATAATCTGCTGCTACTCCATTTGCAAATCCTACCCAGCCAGTATTAAGTGGTTCTACTAGTGCCAGTGCTTCTGTGTAAGTATCTGCAATATCTACTCTTATTACTGTAGTTTTAAATGCTCCACCCTGCATTGAATCCTTAATGAACTGTAAATTACTTTCTGTATATAACAGTTCATCTGTTTCCAAGTCGGTAATGCTTTTATATACTTTTTGTGAAAATGTCTTATCTGTATCATCTTTAATTATAAGAACTACATTTCCCCTGGCACTTCTCTGTATAAAACTAAATGCCTTTTGCTTAAAATTAATTTCTATATTAGGTTGTTGTATAGTCATACTACACCTTCCTTTTTTAATTTATTTTAGTGTTAAATTCTAATGTTTCCATCATTTCTGCATTATCAATAAAGTCTATTTCTTCTAAGCTGTATAACTCTAAATTTGCAGTTAAATAACCATCTTTTTTATTTACATCAAATTCAACTTCACTTGCATTAAAGTATAAATCCTCATTAACTTTAATTGCTTTTAAAAATAGACTCTCTAAAATATCTTGAATTTTCATAAGCTCAATTTTAGAGTTATCCTTAGTTTTTGTAAAATAAAAAAGCTTAACATTTAAGTTACGCTCTTTAAGGCTATAGTTGAATCTATTTGTTTTATTAGTTTCAAAGTCTAAGTATAATGATGGTCTACTTATATTCTCCTCAATACTGGTGCTGCTAAATTTAACTGTACTAAATTCTGTGTCATTTAATGCTTGCGTGACTATATTTACGATCGCTTTGTTAATATCTATTAATGTTACAATATCTATCACCTACTTTATTACATAAAAATAACACCCTTGCGAGTGTTTTATGGTTTATTACATTCAATTGCTTTACTTCTTAATGTCTTAACAAAACCTTGCGCCATTGTAGCTCCTAGACCTACTGTATTTTCTATTTCTAATACAATATCATTAGGGAACCCATCTTCTAATGTACTTATAATTATATAATAACTGTTATTAACCTTCTTCTTCTTCATTCCAAAAGCAAATATACCAAACGCAAGTAACCTTGTAAGTGTAACATCTTTGCTTATTTCTTGTTCACTTTTATAGTGTACATCAGTAATGTTTTTTATATCTAAAGTATGATAAGTTTTCCAGAGTTGACTAAATATAAGCTTATCTTTTTTTATTGTAAGATTTAATTTTCCATTCATAGTTATATTAGCGTATCCGCCACCATATTCACCACTAATTTTACTTATATCTTTTCTAACCTCAAACATCCCCATATACTAACCACCTTACTAATATTTTACATTAGTATATCATTATAAGTCGTGATTATCAATCATATCATCAATAAAACTATTTAGATCACTATTATAAGTAGTTTGAAATTGTTGTTGCGCTTTCTCTATAAATTTATAACCAGGTACAAAACTTTCAGCACCATCTTTATTCTTTCCACCTTTGTGAATAAAACCTTGGTCGAGCAAATGTGATAGAGGGTGACTATTAAATGCTCTGCAACTTAGATTACCTTGATATTTATAAACTTTTCCACTTTTACCACTTGCAAGTATTTCCTTTTCCATAAAACCTTGTTGTCCTATTCCTAAAGATTTTATTTCTTTCTTTTGCACCCTAGAAAGTTTTGTTGCCGATTTTTTTAAGAATTTCTTGCTCTCTCTTGGAATAGTGTTCGTTGCTAATCCTAATAAATCTCTTGCATAGTCATCTAGTTGACTAGTATCAAATCCATTAGCCATTATTCAAGCACCAACTTCGTAAAAATCTCTATATATTCATTGTTTTTAAAATCAAAATTATAAGATATAAATTCATACTTTAAGCCTTTAAACTTAAAAAACATATTAACTTTTATATCTGGTATACTTTTACTTCGTATTGTAAACTTGTGGCTATGTTCTACTTTCTCAGTAATTCCACTATTCCATTTTTGTGTAGCACCTGAGGGAAGTATATTGCAATATATATCTTTAATCTTACCTTCTCTTATGTCCATTTCTCCAAGTTCATTTTCAAAAGGTATCATTCCCCAGAGTTCACACTTACAATTAAGTTTATTAGTAATATTTTGCACATAATCACCTCATTTTTACAGTAAATTCACACTATACATATTCAATATAGTGTCTATAACCTTATTTACCTTGTCTTTTTCTACTGTAACACTTCTATTATCGTGCATATCACTTATAAGTGCTAAATACACTATTGTTAAATCTTCTTTAGCGTCTAAATCTGTATCTATTTTAATTCCTGTATAGCCTTTAATATAAGCTTTTGCACCATCTAATATAAGAGGTAATAATGGTTCTTCATAGTCTAATTTTAAATATTTTTCAACTATATCTATGGTTATTTCACTTATTTTCATTTTCCACCTACTTTTTTAAAGTAAAAAGGATGGAAATTAATCCACCCTATTTAAATTAAGCTTTGTTTACAATAGCAGCACAGTATTGATCATCTTTAACCTTACCATCTATATATATATCTGAACCATATCCAACTAGTCCAGCTCTTTTATAAGCTGAATCATCATAAACATATAAAGCTAATGATTTTTGCATGTTAATGTGGTAACATTGTGGTGCTGCTAATACAACTAAAGTTTTTGCTCCAACTTCTGCCATAGTAGGCATAGCATCTGTTAATTCTACTGGTATACCTAATATAGTGTATCCACTTGCCTGTGTTACGTCAGGTTGTAGTAATGGTCTGCCTTGTGAATCTTTTAATAAATCAACTTGTAACATTGTATCTGCTTGCATGAACCATTTAGCCTGTTTTTGTGCTTCTCTCTTTAATTTAGCTTTACATTTTTTAAAATCATCAAGTGAAATGGTACCTCTAACAGCTAAAGCTACTTGATTTCCTACTGGAACTCCTGCGATTAATCCTGTAGGTTTTTTAGTTCCATCACCCTGGAATACTGCTAATTCTAAAGTATCAGCCATTGTTTCGGATATATCATCTATTACAAAACTTCTTAGATCAATTTCTTGCACATTTAACATTTGTTGAGTTAATGAACTCTCTCTATATAATCTGTATTGTCCTAATTCTAAAATATCTAAAGTAGGTATAGTAGCTTTGCTTGTATCATTTGGTACTAATACTTCATCTTCCCATGTTGCAGTACCACTAGAAGCCTTTTTAGGTATTCTAAGTGTCCCAGCAATAGTAGTCATATTGAAGAATCCTAAAACATTACTTCTATCTTTTAACTTTTTGATTATTGCACCTGTAAGAACTTTATTAACAACAATTCCACCTTGTGCTGGTGTTCCAGTGTTCATTGACTCATTTGCTCTTTTTTCTACAGTTTTGCCGGTAAATATATCTCTTAATTCTTCATTGTCAATTTCTTCTGCTGTTCTAGTTTCTTCTTTCTTTTCTTCTTTCTTTTCAAAAGCCCTTGCTTCTTCTTCAGCTTTTAAGGTTTTATCTATTGCAGCTATTTCAGTTTTTATAGTTTCAAATCTTGTGCTTTCTTCGCTCGAAAATGCTCTTGTTTCTTCTTTTGCTTTATTTACAATTCCGTCCATTTCATCAAGTAAAGTATTTCTTTGTTCTAAAAGAGTTGGTAATGCTCTAGTTTCTAAAATTCTTTTAATATGTTTTTTCATTATTATTTGCCACCTTTCATTTTTAAAATTTGTATTTCATTTTCTTGAATTGAGTAATCTATTTTTACATCTTCTCTTTTTTCTTCCTTGGTGCTTAAGTCTTCTGTAATTGCCTTTATGTCCTCTTCTCTAGTTTCCTTGATGATTTCCTTATTATCCCTAGTTTCAATGCTTGTGCCAATGTATGCGGGTATTCTAGTATTGTCTATTATTGAAACTTCTGTTAATTCCATTTCATCAATGAAACGTCTTTGCAAACCCTCGCCAGCATCTTCCCAATGGTCGGCATCTTTGTAAAATCCAAAACTCCATCCACGCAATTCTTTGTTTTTAGCTTTTGTTATAACTTCTGCATCTGTTATGGTTGCTATTGCTCTTAGTCCGATATTGTCTTCCCATAATTGCAAATTACCTTGTGTTGTAGAACCTAAGTTTCTTGCTTTATTATGATTTAAAAGTATATCTACATTAGTAGCCTTGCCTAATGCTCTTTCAAAAGCTTTTGGCATTATCTGCTCAACGAATTTTCCACCTGGTCTTGGTATAGGCTTTGAATCTCTTAAAACTGCATTTACATAACCGTCAATAACTACAGAATCATTTCTAATTTCTATTCGCATATTTTCACCTCGCTTTCTATTAAATTAAAAATGACTATATAAAACCTTAATAGCTTCTTATATAGTCAAGTTTGGCGGTGTTGATTCCCCTATATTTGTAGTTTTATCAGTGTTTGGTGTATAAATTTCTTTAGTTTTAGGGTTAAATAACACATCTTGTAACCCTAGTTTTATAAAGTCTAGTCCATACGGTTCATAATCCTCAATGTATCTAACTTCATCCCATTGTAAGAATCCATTTTTAATAGCAATTTCGTACGCTTGATACCTCTGCAATAAATTACCTTTCATTAATTCCTTAGTATCTGTTGCAAAATAAAAAGAACCCTTCTCTTTTGCTTGAAGTAGTTCTTTATTTAGTGCGGTTTCATTCGCCTTTAAAATAGGTAGTATACAATTTTTTATATAATTATTATTATCCTCTTCGGTTGCGCCACCTTCTAATATTCGATAAGGAATATTAAACAACTTACATATTTCCATTGCATTGCTTTTCTTATTTTCGTTTAACTGCATTTCTACACTTGTACTTGAAGCTTCTTGAAATTCCATACCTTCATTAAGAATTATCATATTTTCGTCAGTATCTCCATAAAGGTTTTTCCATGCTAGCTTTAATGCATCCATTGCAGTCTCACTCAATTTCTTAGCTGATTTTAAGAATCCTCTTTTATTCCCATTAGTTTTTACAAGATTATTTTCATAAACTAATGTATTGTATGCCACTGATAGTATTTTTTGATTTTCCGCTACAATACCTTTCCCCGTTACACCATCTTTAGTTGATCTTATCAATTTTATAAATTCAAAATCTCTGTAAGGTTCTGCGTTTATTCTAATGTCATGGGACTTGAATATAGGGTCAACATTAGCAACTATAGAAATATATCTATTTTCTATATAGTGTAGGCTTTTTATATTATTTCTTTGCCTATTTATATAAGCATAGCCTTTACCCTCAATGAGGTAATCTTCTACCATTGCCTTTTTAAATTGATAACCGTCAAGCGTATCTCCAGTATCATCATTTAAAAGATTAACTCTATAGTCTTTTATTTCTGTTACTTTTCCATCTACTTCACTATAAAGTTTAATAGGTAACATTGCTATGGTCTTACTAATCATTTCCTTACAAGCTACCACAGTTGGTATATTTAAGGCTTGTTCTATAGTAATAGTATCTGGAGATATTGAAGCACTTAACAAAAATTCTTCTAGTGTCATTCTAGTTTCTTCTTTTTTCTTAAACCATCCCATTTGTTCACCTCCTCTCCATTAAGTTTGTACTACAAAATCACCGTATTTTGAAATTTCCTCTTTTAATAAATATAGTGCGTTTATAGTAGCAAATATCATGTCTACCTTACCGGCAGTATTAACGGATATTTTTTTATTAATGTATTTATTCAAATTTGTATCTTCTGTTTGTCTACAATTGCAAAAGTTATTTTCATAGGCTAAATTATTGTGATATGCGAACTTTTTAGCTAATATTAATTCTTTAAGCCACTTAATAGTGGGATGCAGAACAGAACTATGCTGCTTAACTTCTACACATTCAATATATTCTCTTTCCCATCTTTGAGCAGAATTTCTTAAGTTTCTTATATCATATCCGAGTTGTTTTATATTTACACCGTATATGTCGCTTAGTTCTAATGCAAACCTCTCGAATTGTTCGTAATCCAAAACGCTTTCTCCACATATTATTGTATTTTTATCCTCTATAGATTTTCTATAATCAAATTTTTCACGCTTGGACTTTTCGTCAATGTAATTCTCCTGGACAAAACTCCATGCCTTAGAGTGTACTATACCAGTGTTTGGGTCGTATCCTACCATTACTATAGAAGAATTATCCCATGTTTCTGCGCCATCACTTCCAACATATACATCTTTACCATTCCAGTCCCATTCTTCCTGTTCACAAGCTTGTATTTGTTCACTACTTACATAACCTTCTACCCCTAAACCTTTGTATTTTATATTGTTATGTTTACAAAGATAATTTTCTCTTTTGCTTTCATATAGAATAGCCATATTTCTTTTCTTTAATATATTTTTATATATGTTAGGAATTTCTATTGCTGCGGGATTAGATTGATAAATAACTAAATTATTAGTTTGCCATTCCTTCAGTATTTCTTGGTTAGGTTCATATAATAAAGCAAAATAATCTTTTTGGTTATTTAAGCCATCTAGTATTTTCTTTGCTAAATCTATTTCAGTCGTTAAAACATTATTGTCGTTTGGGTACTGTGTTGATATTATTATTCCTAACTTATTAAATAGTGTTATCTGACTTGAACGCATTGCTTCTACTGGGTAATCATCCATCGCACCAGCTTCATCAGCTAAAAATAAATTAGCCAACTTTCCATCCATGCCATCATTAGAGTATGCTAAAGGTGTATATTCTATATTGGTAAGTTTGCATTCAACCATATCTCTTTTTACTTTGAAATATTTTTGTATGTCCGGACTCACACCTATTATTTTTTTTACTGCTACTTTTAACTCACTTGATAATTTATAATCTGGGGCCACACTATAAAATCTAGAATATTGAGGTTCTATAAGCATTTCTATTATAAATATTATTGCACTTGTATATGTTTTAAAATTCTTTCTGCTTATCTCTAACAATCCTGTTTCATACAACCTATTACCATCACTATCCATAGTACAAAGAGTTGCAATTATAAATAGCCACTGATAGTCTATCATAGCTTCATCTATTGTTTTTAAAGGATTATCTGGAAACCTCATTAATTTCAATAAATCACAAATCATTTCTACTTTGTCCACATCTATATAAGCATATTCTACATTACCATCTGCTATGTCTAACCATTGTTTACACTGTTTTCTTACGTATATACCCACCTTCTCATCTTCTGCATAAGCACAATGTTTAGCATATATATAAGCCTTATTTTTCTTTATATTCATTACTTTCTACCTTTTTTTAATGCTTTCAGTACTGGATCCTCTTTTTCTTTTTCTGCCATTAAATTTATATTTCCTAATTTTGCTCTGCTTTGAGGTGACAATGATAATTCGTTACAGCATCTAAAAAAATCAGCATCATAATTTTTCTTATTATTCATTAGTGGATTTTGCACTAATAATAATTTAGGGTTATTATTAACTTTTTTTTCTATAAACTGCAATCTATCAATAGCAATAGCGCACTTTGATAGAATATAAACATCTAGGTTGCTTAATAGTTTGCTTTCTTCTAGCTCACTTTTTATATAATTAAATAAATCCACTTGGTTATTATTTAAATAATCAGGTGGATTTATTTTATCAGCTTTCCCTTTTAATTTTTCTTCATTATCAATTCTTACTTTAATTTCTTCTTTGGTCTGAGAACATTCAGTAAGAACCTTTGCACTCTTGCATGGCCTCGCCATAAATTTTCATCCTCCTTATTATTATATTTTAAAACCTTCATTTTACAGATTTCGTGTGAATGATTGAGGGCAGTCGGTGAATAGGAATCATATAAAAACACATTAATCACATGGGGGGGGTATCTATAACGCTTAACTTGTACTGTAACATGCCTAACCCATCAAGTCTTACTCCTATATCCCATAACCTCATACACTCTCTTAGTAGTTCCATAGCACCATTCTTATCCGTCTTGTATATTTCATGTATTGTGTCATGTACATCCTCATTCAATCCTATTACATTCTCTATATCATAAGCCAATGATTCATCATCCATTAATGTAACAATATGATGGCCTGTATTTGCTTCTCTTATTACACCATCAATATATAGTGACCATAGACATATGTAATCTTGATACTTTAATACCTCTGCTCTTAACTTGCGCCATCTACTCGACCAATAAATACTCTTATCTTCTCTCTTAGCATCTCTCTCATTCTTTTCTTTTGTTACTACTGGACATACATGATTAAAGTTTACTATTCCACAATGTTTACAGCTCTTTTTAGGCATGTATTCACCTCTTTACATATCAAAAACCTTAGCATTAACTTCTCTTTCCTTAATCTTAGTTAGCTTCTTATCATTTTCAGTTTTATGAGGATCATCTTTCCACTTAGTACCTGCTCTATTAGTTAAATAGAATTTCTGTGCTCCTAAGTCTGGGCCTGAATACTTTTTAACTTCTTTTACAACTACACTTTCTTTAACTAATATTGTAGTTCCATCTTCTGCAAGTACTTCTTCTTTAATTTTAGTTGCAACTTCTTCTGTATATTTATATCCAATACATTTTTTAAATAAAGCTTTTTCAACTTCTTGATTTTTCTTGTCTTTTGCCGTAGCAATTATGCCCTTAAGTGCTACGTTAGTGCTCTTGTATTTCCTATATGTGGAATATGCAACTCCGAGCTTTTCTGCAATTTCTTTATCAGTGTTATTACCCTCAACCCATTGACCTATCTTGTCTAGGTTGCTTTCAATTATCTCTTCAAAGCTATCACTTCTCGCTATTTTTATCACCTCTTTATCGTAGCACTTTGATTTTTAGGTGCTACGCTATTTTCTACCATTTCTTAAGCTAATTATTTCCCTAGTTTTTTTATATATTTCTGCTATATTTTTTTTACAATTATTGTTAAAATAATCCCTCACTATGTGTATGAGTATGGTATTTATATTTTTTATGACATATATTTGTAGATAATGTTTTTTTTAATTTTAATACCTATTATAAAAAAAGTGTGGTATTGATAAGCAAAAAAAATATAAATTTCCCAAATCTAACTAACAAACTTATCCATGGTAGTTGATGCTTCTTTTGCCATTTCTTCATCTATCCCAATATATTCTTTAGTAACTTTGGGTGTAGAATGTCCAAAGAGTTCTTGTACGAAATTTATATCTTTATCATGTTCAATATATTGATTATATCCATATGTTTTTCTTGGAGTATGGACACCAACAGAAATATTTGCAATTCCTAACCTTTGGCATGATGCAAGAAATATCTTTCCTAACGAATCTCTTCTTATAGGTTTTTTTAAAGCACCTTTACCTTTTCCTTTTTGTGACCAGCAAATATATTCTGCATCATCTTTGCCTTTTACATAATCACTTAAGAATTTTTTAAACTTATCACTTAAGAATACAACTCTCTCAAATGGTACTTTTCTTGTATCTTCAGTTTTTTCTTCAAGTATAATTAACTCACCAGTTATAATCGCTTGCCTTATATCACCTATAGTAAGTTTTACTAGATCTCCACCTCTGTATCCAGTAGTAAGTCCAATCATAAATAGTACATATGCTTTTGGAGCTCTAATTTTTAAATCATTACAAACTCTTTTTAACTCCGTACTATCTTTTATTGCTATAGCTGCATTCTTACCTTTTCTTCTCATTTCATTATTTCACCTGCCTCATTGACCCATGCACTCTTTTGTATGCACTCTCTTTCATGCATTCTTTTAAACTATTTGTTGCATCTTCTACTATAACTCTTTTACTGTTGCAGTAAGGACAGACTAAATATCTGCCACTTGCCATTTTTAAAATGTCTTCAGTTAATAAAACAAATTCTAATTCACATGACTTACATTTATAGCTTGTATAGATATTTAGCATTTTCCTCACTCCTTAAATATTACTATTTTAAAATATAAAAAAAGAGCATCTGCAAGTAACCTAGCTAAAGTTACTCTCCGCTCAATATGTCTTAATTAGTTCATTCAATATATTTGTTATTATATGGAATGGTATGTCTTTTTACCTTGTTTTTTACCGAACATTAATTTATTTTTATATAATAATATTCGTACCAAGCCGAACTTGCACTATTTCTAATCTTTTAAAATGTAAATTTACGCACACGAATGTTCCCCTGTTTTTATCATTTTTAATAAAAAAATAAGCACTAGCTAATCTAATGCTTATTTTAAAAGGGAGAAATTTTTCTTTTGTTTATAAACTTTTAATAATACTATTATATATCTTTAAGTTAAGTAAATCTGCTCATTTTCTGCTCATTTTCATACTGTTTTCTGCTCATTTTTAACTAAATGTACTTTTAAGTGGTGTAATTATCTCTAATATGTTTTCAATAGCCTGCTCATTTATTCTTCTTACCTGTACACTTGTTATATCATTTTTTTGTTTATATTCTTTATTAAAGTTTAATTCTATATTATTCCAGCTCATTTTTTCAAAATATTTTAACTTTACTATATAGCGTTCCTGTTCAGTAAGTGCTTTTAATGCACCTTCAATGATATTAATCTGTAAGTTATATCTGTATATTCTGCTTTTATCTTCTGCTATCCATTCTTTAATTAAATCTATAGTAAGTATTTGTGCGCATACTTCACTTTCTACTGCTGAACTAGTATTTCTTGTAGGTGACCCAGGCATTCCTAACTCTCTAGTATTTAGAGAATAACTCCATGAGCTTATTAATTCCGGGTTATTTATTGCATCCTGATATGCTTGTATTCGTGAATTAGTTGTATCTACTATTGATTTTTTAGTTTTATACTCTCTAAGTATTTTTTCTAATTGTGTTTTTTTCAAATTTATTCCCCCTTAGTTAATTGGATTAAATCTGGTCTTTCTAATTTTAATTCTTGTTTTTCTATATATTTATCTGCCTGAGCTCCAATATATAAGCAACACCAAACTGCAAACACTATAAAAATTATTACTATGCAAACTAATATTTTAATCATAATTACATTACCATTTTAAATACTTGTTTAACCTCTGTTACCCACTGATCTAATTCTTGCTCATTATTAAAAGAAATAACCATTCCATCATTGCTAAGCTCTACGCCTTTATTTGTGTCTGCTTTATATGTTCCATTTTCTCCAGCAACTTTGATATTTTTAATAACTGTTTCCTCAAGTACTAATAATTTTTTCATTTCCTTTCCCTCCGATTTATTTATTTCTGTTGTGTTTGCCTTGCATTGCATTTCTTTAGCTTTTTCTATTATTTTATCAGCATTTTTTTCCAATTCTTGTGTTGTAGCCTTGGTAACTACAGTTTCTTTTTCTGCCATGTACTCAGTTTTCCAACAGTAATAATATTTTGATGCAATATCGTTAATTAATCCGAATTTCTTCATTAGTGTTTTTATTGTTTGTTCAGCATTTGAATGTTCTGCTAACTTTTCTATTTCTTTATACAATTCTTTTTTAACTTCAATTTCTACTTGTGCATAAGCATTTACTATCATAGATTTGCTTAGCTTTGGAAATTTAAAAGTTAACTCTTCTATAGCTAATTTCTTTATAGTGAAATTTTTCAATACCTCTCTTACAGCTTCTCTTACTTCTAAATCTATTTTTGCCAAATCTAACCTCTCCTTTTCTAATTGTTTACATTTCTTAGAATCTTCCTCGAATAAACTACTCATATCCTTTTGTATTCCCTCTATATCCTCATATTTAACACCATAATTTATGAGTGCTGCTGTCATATTTCTATCTACTAATTTGTTAAAATCATTTATATGCTCATTTGTTCTTTGATTAACTATCATGTCAAGTAATTTAGCCTGTTCTGGAGTTAATTTATTTATAATCTGTGTATTCTTTTTCACTTCTTTTTTCGATAATCTTCTGTCTTGGCGATTCATTTATTCACCTTCTTATTTGTTTTTTAAGAAATTCTTTTATACTCATATACAACATTCTCCAATGAAGTTTCTGCATAAATTTGAGTGGTTTTTGGGTCTGAGTGTCCTAGCAGTGCTTGAACATTATGCAATGCCATTCCTGCTGCTAAAAGGTGTGTAGCTATACTATGTCTTAATAAATGCGGATAAATTGCTTTCCCTAATTCTGCTCTACCAGCAATAGTACTAATTTCTCTTTCGATACTTCTACCGCCCATTCTACCGTAAGGTGCTTTGCTTGTTACAAATAATGCACAATTGTTATCTTTTCTTGATAGTATATATTCCTGCAATAGAAATTTAGATTTTGTATTGAAACATACTATCCTTTCTTTATTTCCTTTTCCTATTACCCTGATGGTTTTATTATGAAAGTCCACATCTGATTTATCTATACTTACAATTTCTGAGAGTCTGCATCCGGAACTATAACAGAACTCGAGCAATGTCCTTTCACGTAAATTCTTGCATTTTTGTCTTAGTACTTCTATCTCATCAACTGTAAGTGCTTCTCTTAGCCTGGATGGTTCCTTCGTTTCTTTTATTTTTCTCATTGGATTTTTGGGTATATATTCCTCTGAAAACAGCCATCCAAAGAAACTTTTTAATATATAAATCTGTGTATTTGTGCTACTAGGCTTAAGATTTTTACATCTAGCAGCCAAGTACATTCTTAAATCCATAGTTGTTACTGTGGCTAAAGGTTTTCTAAGCATGCCTGCAAATGTTAATAAATTATATTCATAATTTTTTAAAGTTCTTTTACTTAATCCATCCAACTTTTTAACCGCTAAATATATTTGCAATTTATCTTCTACATCACTTACTGCTAGTCCAGTTTCTTGAGGAATTACATCGAATTTATATAATACTTCTTCTATTATTCCTCTAACTTTCAATTGATCTATATCTGGAAACTCTAAGGTTAATTTACCCACCATTTTTATTATTACTTCATCGTTTGCTATACTCATATGTCTTCCTCCAATGTTTTTTATTTACTTACAAGGAGACATGAGCTATAATATGTATGTCTCCTTGTGGGATGTGAGGGAGCTGAATGTTATCTAGACGAGCAGCTCTCTTTGTTTTATATTTTTTCATTCGTCATTTATTTGAAGTGCGACCTATCTTGTTTTGTAAAGTTTAAATTCTTTTTTCCAATAATGGTTACTATTATCATGTGATACATCAGGGAAATCATACTCTTTACATCTGTTCCGTATAGTTGTTCGGTGTACATGAAAGTGTTGTGCTAATTCAGAATATGTCCATTTTTTATTAACTCTTAACTCGTATAATTCATTTTTATCTACTAATTTTCTCCTAATTTTCTTTAATATTGGTTTTTGTATTTTTCTCCTACTAATACCTAACTTTTCAACCCACCTATAAATTGTGTTTCTTGATACATAATATTTTAAAAGAAGTCTAGTTTCAGATACACCACTCATATATAGTCTAATAAATTCTTCTTTATCAGGTAAATCAATCAATACTGGCATCATTAACTCCTTAAACTATTAATTTTAATTGTTCCCATTCATGCTGTTCTGGTATTTCGTTTCTACTTTCATACAACTCTCTGAAATATTTTTTATTTACTTTTATTTCTTTTTCATCATCATATTTAATCATGCAACTATCATCATTAAACCATTGTATTAAGGTTATTTTTGTTTCTTTGGATACAAATTCATTTTCATATTTCCATTGATTTTCTAAACGAATATCATTCAGTACAGGCATTAATATTTCTTCTATAATTGTGGGTATGGGTGTTTTTTGTTTATATTTTTTAAGTTTTTTCTTAGTAGTTATTAGCATTTCATTATTTCGTAATGTTTGCATTCCACAAATTCCTAATCCTATATCTTCAAACATATCAGATATTAATTCTGATACACCCAACTCTTTAGCTAGTTCTAACATTGTTTCCAATCCCATTCATGTTGCATATATCTTTGAAAATCACTTGCATTTTCATTGCTATTGGCAATATCCAATAGCCATTCTCTTGCGGTGTTCAATTTATCTTTTAACTGTTCATTTTCTTCATAGACTTTTTTTAATTCTTTTAAAGCCAGTTCGTATTTTCTTTCTAACCTAGTGCCTTTTTCTTCTATCGGCTGATAACATTGACAATCCTCTGCACCCCATAAATTTTCTAAGTTTGCATTTGCTTGGTGGCAAAAGAATTTAGAATTTTTAAGTTCTGAACATTCTATAAATTCACATGCCACACAGTGATTACAAGTTTTTTTCACATAAATTCCCCCTTAATTTTACTTCGCATTTTTTTCAGAATTTGAACTAACATCTCTGTATGTTGTGCCATCCTTTTATAACTTGCTTTCCGAACATAAAGCTAAATTCTCCTTGATCTTCTTTAGGTCTTATTTTAATAAGCACATTCAAGCCAATCATTTCTATGCCATGTTCCTTTATTAATCCCCAATAACTCTCGCATTCAATAGCCATGGCAGGATAGCCTTGTTTAAAAAGTTCATATTCTTCTTTAGTTGTATAGAGTTTTTTATCTTTCATTGGTTTCCTCCGCATCTGGACCCTCACCATATTCTTTAGCACATCTTTTACTATCTGGTATCATATACATACACCCATCACCGCTCACTGAACAACTATATCTTCCTTCATCAACTTCAAATGTTGCACATTTACAACTCATATCTTTATCCCTCCTAATATTTTTAAATACTTATCTAACTCACTTTGAACAACATAAAATGCACCGTTAGACTTACCACTAGTCTTTAATAAACCTTTTCTAATATCGCTCCTAAGTAGTGATATATCAATGTATTCATTGTTCTCTATATGTTTTAATGTGTATGCCTTTTCCCCTAGCATAGTTGAATTCATGCATTCCATTTTCTATCCTCACCCACTTTAATATTATTCATATTTTGTATCACATTAATTTTAGTAATTTATCAATTTGTTTTTCATATTTGTCATATTTATTT
>JAJXYA010000239.1 GCA_021780795.1 Bacillota bacterium
CTCAAAACTAAATATATAGTGTACATATTATAGAAATTATGTATTTTTATAACTAAATCATAAGTCCTATTCCATTATTAATCATTAATTACTCATTGTCAATCCAATATTAAGATAATTAACTTCGTATAACAATTTTACCATTTTTTATTACTGTTTCTACTGCATTTGCACCAAAATGATATATTAAATAATTTAAATTTTTACTATTAAAAATAACAATATCAGCTTTCTTTCCTACTTCAATGCTTCCTATTTCCTTTTCTCTATTTATGGAACAAGCTGCATTTATCGTCATTGCATTGATAATTTCTTCTGGGAACATTTTCATTCCAAAGCAAGCAAAGGTCATAACAGCTTGTAACGATTCCGTAGGTGAAGTACCAGGATTACAGTCTGTAGCTAAAGATACAGTTACACCTTCCTCAATCATCCTTCTAGCTCTTGCAAAATTGTTTAACATAAGATAGAAAGAAGTTGACGGTAATAATACAGCCACTACATCATTTTGTGCTAAAGCCTTTATTCCCTCATCTGAAGCTGCAACTAAATGTTCTGCAGATGTAGCTTTTAGCTCCCCAGCAAGTTCTGCTCCCTTTACTGACTCTACTTCATCTGCGTGAACTTTTATGTTTAATCCAAATTTTTTTCCGGCTTTCAATATACGTCTGCTTTCTTCTACAGAAAATACGCCTTCCTCACAAAAACAATCAATAAACTCTGCAAGTTTGTTTTCGCTTATATATGGAATCATTTTATTAACTATATCGTCTATATAGGCTTCTCGGTTGCTTTTATATTCCTTTGGTATTGCATGTGCTCCCATAAATGTAGAAACTACATCTATGGGATGGGTTTCATTTAAAATTTTGTTTACCTCAAGAATCTTAACCTCTGTTTGTAAATCAAGACCATATCCTGACTTACTTTCAATAGTAGTAGTACCATGTTTAAGCATTATATCCAGTCTTTTTCTACTTTCTTCAACAAGTTGCTCTACAATAATATTTCTAGTGCTTTCAACTGTACTTAGTATTCCCCCGCCACTATTTAATATTTCAATATATCCCACCTTATTAAGCTTTAAAGGAAGTTCCCTTTCTCTTGAGCCAGCATATACAACATGTGTATGAGGATCAATAAGGCCAGGTGTAACAGTTTTTCCATGTCCATCAATAACTGTGCTTTCACTAGTTATATATTCTTTATATCCTGCTCCTTCCCCAACTGCTTTTATTCTGTCATTTTCAATGACCACATAGCCATTTTCTTTAATTTTAGCATCCTTCATTTCTTTCCCTTTTTTTCTATGACTTCCTTCGCAAGTAACTAAACAATCAATATTTTTTATTATGATAGCCATGTACCTTCCTCCATTTCATATAAATTAATTAGCTGCAATAACTACGTTATTACAGCTAATATATAGTGAATTTAAAAGCTCTATTCCCAAATTCTCTTTTCTAAAATCTGATCCATTGAAAAATTTTCTATTTGTAGATAGTATTCAGCACATTGAATTAAGGCTTCCATTGGTAATAGTCCAATAACCTCACTTCCAACTACAGCAACGCCATAACGTTTTGCTTCCATCTTAACCATTTCAAAAGCTCTATAAACTGCTGTTTTTTCATAATTAACTAAGTTCATAGACACTTGTGCTATGTTTCTGTCCTCAAGCTTTACTCCCATAGCTTTTACAAATCTTAGTCCTCCACCAAGGTGTCTAACACTTTTAGCTATTTTATCAGCTATTTCAAGATTATCAGTGCCTAAATTCACATTAAAAGCTACTAATGGTACTCTTGCTCCAATTGCAACACAGCCACCTTTTACATTAACTTCTGTTTTTCCATAATCCGGTGCCCATTTATCTTCCTTGATTTTTTCAAAAAATCCTTCATACTGTCCTTTTCTCACTGTTGCTAAATTTTCTCTATGAGCTCCTGTGGCAGCCTTTTCATATAAATATACTGGTATATCAAATCTATTAGCTATTTCACTACCAACTCTATTAGCTAAAGAAACACATTCCTCCATAGTTACATCACTAATTGGTACAAATGGAACTACATCCAAAGCTCCCATTCTAGGGTGAGCTCCTTGTTGCACTGTCATATCAATATTTTCATAAACCCTTGAAGCCATATCTAAAATAGCCTCTTCTACTTTTTCTGGTGTTCCAAAGAAAGTAACAACAGTTCTATTGTGGTCACTGTCTGATGAGTAATCTAATAACTTTATTCCTTCCTTATTTCTAACTGCGTCAATTATTTTCTCAATTACTACCTTATCTCTTCCTTCACTAAAATTAGGTATACATTCAACTATTCTTGCCATTTTATTTTCCTCCTAAAGTTTATTTTTTATTTATGAACTAACTTATACTGCAAAATAGTATAAGTTAGTTATATAGTTTTCACAAAATTAAACTATAACTTCTACCTTTTGTTCTACTCTTTCTACAATGGCACCATTTACAATCAGATTAGTAATCTTATCCAATTCAGGATATATAACTATATCTTTTTCCATAAAATCCACATTTTCTCTAATAATAGTATAAGCTTCTTTTGTACCTACACCTAATGTAAAACCTTCTCTAAAGTCTATAGCTTGGCAAGCTGCCATAATCTCTGTTGCAAGTACTCTTTGAACATTTTCAATAATATCTCTACCTTTTCTAGCTGCTATAGTTCCCATGCTTACATGATCTTCTTGATTTGCAGAAGATGGAATAGAATCAACTGAAGCTGGATGTGCTAAAATTTTGTTTTCAGATACTAAAGCTGCTGCTGCATATTGAGTTATCATAAAGCCTGAATTTAAACCACCCTCTTTTACTAAGAAAGCTGGTAAGTCATTTAGTTGGTAATTAATAAGTCTTTCCAATCTTCTTTCAGAAATATTAGCCATTTCAGCCATAGCTATCCCCAAGAAGTCAAAACTAATTGCCATAGGCTGACCATGGAAATTTCCTCCAGAAATAACGTCTCCTTCCTCTGTAACTATTGGATTATCTGTAACAGAGTTAATTTCAATTTCTACTTTGCTCTTAATATACTCTAATGCATCCTTGCTTGCACCATGAACTTGAGGTACACACCTTAGTGAGTATGCATCTTGAACTCTTATCTCGCCTTGTGAAGTTATGAATGTGCTACCTTGTGTTAAATTTAAAATGTTTTTGGCAGTCTGAATTTGACCTTTGTGAGGCCTTATTCTATGAGTTCTTGGATCAAAGGCATCTTTTACGCCTCGAAGTGCTTCTATACTAAGCGCTGCTGCAATGTCACTTATTTTCAATAAGTTTATACTATCATATACAGCTAATGCGCCAACTGCAGTCATAGCTTGTGTTCCATTTATAAGTGCTAAGCCTTCTTTAGCAGTAAGCTCCACAGTTTCTATACCTGCCTTTTTCATAGCCTCTTTCCCAGATAAAATTTCACCATTAAATTCAGCTTCTCCTTCTCCTAGCATAGGAAGAACCATATGAGACAATGGCGCTAAATCCCCTGATGCTCCTAGTGACCCTTTTTCTGGTATTATAGGATTAACCCCGTTATTAATCATTTCTATTAGAGTTTTCAATGTGCTTAGTCTTATTCCAGAATATCCTTTTGAGAGTGCATTTGCCCTAAGCAACATTATAGTTTTTGTAATTTCCTTTGAAAAAGCTTTTCCAGTACCGCAGGCATGAGAAATTATTAGATTCCTTTGTAATTTCTTACAGTCCTCGCC
>JAJXYA010000023.1 GCA_021780795.1 Bacillota bacterium
ATATCTCTGTCTTATTTGTATGCAAAAAAATAAGGGTTGTAAAAGAAAAAAGCCAATTGAAAGCATACATACTTTCAATTGACTATAATTCTATTTGTCACAAGCTGGTTAACTAAATGACATTGGTTATATATCTGTCTTTTTTTATTTTTTGTATAAATTATAAATAACATTATTGTATGGAAAAAATAGAATATATTAAACTTAACTTGAGCATAATATCAAATGATACAATATTTACTAAAAGTTCTAATTTAATATATGAAAGGAGGAAAAGTTTAATATGTTAATATATTAAACTTTAAATAATATGACTACTCAACTTCTCATGGCGATACAACTTTTTTTTACCATAGTTATTGGATTATATTTTTTTAATGCATTAAAAAGTCAGCAAAGCAGCAAGGTGGTTGTTAATAAGGAAAACAAAAAAGAAATGGAAAAATTAAGAAAAATGAAAAGCGTAAGCCTTACAGAACCACTTACAGAAAAAAGTAGACCAACAAAATTTGAAGATGTTATAGGCCAAGAAAAAGGAATTAAGGCTTTACAAGCAGCGATATGTGGGCCAAATCCTCAACATGTCATAATTTATGGTCCACCTGGAATAGGAAAAACAGCAGCGGCTAGATTAGTGCTTGAGGACGCTAAAAAAAGAGAGCGCTCACCCTTTAACGAAGGCTCTAAGTTTGTAGAAATAGATGCAACCACGGTTAGATTTGATGAAAGGGGTATAGCAGACCCGCTTATTGGATCTGTTCATGATCCTATTTACCAAGGTGCTGGCCCTTTAGGAGTAGCTGGGGTGCCTCAGCCAAAACCTGGTGCCGTTACAAAAGCACATGGTGGAATTCTATTTATTGATGAAATCGGGGAACTACATCCTATAGAAATGAATAAGTTACTTAAAGTCCTAGAGGATAGAAAAGTATTTTTAGATAGTGCTTATTATAATGGAGAAGATCCCAACATGCCACTTTACATAAAAGAAGTATTTGATGAAGGTCTTCCAGCTGATTTTAGGTTAATAGGTGCAACTACACGTAATCCAGAAGAAATAATTCCAGCTATAAGATCAAGGTGCGTAGAAATTTTCTTCAGAGCATTGCTTCCAGAAGAATTGCAAATAATTGCCGAAAACTCAATAAGTAAGATGGGACTCAAAATTTGCGATAAAGCACTAAAACTTGTAGGTAAATACTCTAGCAATGGACGTGATACTGTAAATTTAATTCAGTTAGCTTGTGGAATTGCTATTAATGATGAAAGAAATGAAGTAAGTATTGAAGATATAGAGTGGGTCATAGAAAATGGCCAATATTCCCCACGCTCAGAAACTAGAATATCTGATAAACCGCAAATTGGATATGTAAATGGGTTAGCAGTTTATGGAGCGAATATGGGAGCGGTAATGGAAATTGAAGCTAGTGCAAAAAGAATAAAGCTGAGAAAAGGTGTACTTAAAATTACAGGAATTATTGAGGAAGAGGAAATAAGTAGTACAAATAAAAAATTGAAAAGAAAAAGTACTGCAAGATCCTCAGTGGAAAATGTGGTTACGGTACTCGAAAAGTATTTTAATATAGATTGTGACGATTATGATATTCATGTAAACTTTCCGGGTGGGTCACCTGTGGACGGTCCATCTGCAGGCATAAGTATAACAACTGCAATATACAGTGCAATAAAAGGTATACCAGTTGATAACATGGTTGCTATGACAGGAGAGATATCAATTCATGGTAATGTAAAGCCCATTGGCGGTGTTAATGCTAAGATTGCTGCTGCAAAAAAGGCAGGAGCTACAAAAGTTATTATTCCAAGGGATAATTGGCAGGATAGTTTTAAAACTATTGAAGATATTAAGATTGTACCTGTGGATAGTATTACTGAGGTTATTAGAGAAGCTTTACTTCAGGAGAGTCCTAATAATATTTCAATTAGTTTTGAGCCAGAGGTAGATGTTATAGCAGCTGAATCGTTAAAAGCTTAATATTGGCTGTTTTTATTAAAATTAGTTTTAAATTACTGTGGAAAAGATATGCAGTAGTAGTATATATACCTTCTTTTTTAAGGTAATCCCTATTTAATTATGGCGATTACCTTATTTATTTTACTTTAAATTCTGTAGTATTGAAAAATAAATGTATTATAGGTATAATATATTAGTCTAACTATAAAAATATATTATACCAATATTTATAGTTTGTGATATCTATTGATAGTAAAATTAGAAATTTAGATTTTACATTAATAAAAGTCTATTAATTTATTATAGAAAAGAGGGAGAAAAATGGATAAAAATATAAAACTTCTTCCGTTAATTCCGCTAAGAGGTATGAATATATTTCCATATATGGTGTTGCACTTTGATGTTGGTAGAGAAAAATCTATACTTGCATTAGAAGATGCTATGCTAAATAATCAAGAAATTTTTCTGGTTTCACAGAAGGTGTCAAAAATTGAAGAACCAGAAGAAAAGGATATATATAGTATTGGTACTATTTGTAATATAAAACAAATATTAAAGTTACCAGGAGATACAATTAGGGTACTAGTTGAAGGAATAAATAGAGGGAAGATTTCTGAGTACAAAGATAAGGAACCCTTTGTACGTGCAGAAGTAGAAATTATTGAGGATGAAGTTTTCGCTGATGATAAGAAATGTAAGGCATTAGTTAGAACTATAGATAAGGCCTTTGAAGAATACATAAATCTGTCAGTTAATAATTTTCCGGATGCGTTGTTCAGTTTGGAAGAAACAGAAGAGCCAGGGAGATATTGCGATATTGTAAGTTCATATTTAATACTAAAGCCAGAGACAAAACAAGAATTGCTTGAAACCTTAGAAGTTATTAAAAGATTAGAAAAATTATTATTTATATTAAAAAATGAAATTGAAGTATTAAAGATAGAGAAGAAAATTGGAAGCAAGGTTAGAAGCAGGATTGACAAAGTCCAAAAGGAATATTATCTAAGAGAACAAATAAAAGCTATACAAGAAGAACTGGGTGAAGAAGACGAAAACAAGAGAGAAATAGATGAATATGAAAGTAAAATAAACAAGGCAAAGCTTCCTAAAGAGGCAAAAGAAAAAGCAATTTATGAATTAAATAGATTGAAAAGTTCAGGAAATTATTCTGCTGAAAGTGGAGTAATAAGAGCATACTTAGACTGGATCTTAGCTCTACCTTGGAATAAATTCACAAAAGATAACATTGATATTATGAAAGCTAGAGAAGTCTTTGAAGCAGAACATTATGGCCTTGAGGATGTTAAGGAAAGAATAATTGAATATTTAGCAGTTAAGAAGATGAGTAGAACCCTAAAGGGACCTATAATTTGTTTAGTGGGGCCACCAGGAGTTGGAAAGACATCTATAGCAAAATCCGTTGCCAACGCATTAAACAGAAATTTTGTTAGAATGTCATTAGGTGGAGTGAAAGATGAGGCTGAGATAAGAGGACATAGAAAAACTTACGTGGGAGCAATTCCAGGTAGAATTATATATGCCATGAAACAAGCCGGATATAAAAATCCATTATTTTTATTAGATGAAATTGATAAAATGAGTGGTGATTTTAAGGGTGACCCTGCAGATGCACTTTTAGAAGTTTTGGATAGTGAACAAAATACAAGCTTTAGGGATCATTACTTGGAATTAGATTTTGATTTATCAAAGGTTTTGTTTATAACTACTGCAAATAAATTAGATACTATTCCAAGACCTTTATTGGATAG
>JAJXYA010000080.1 GCA_021780795.1 Bacillota bacterium
ACTTGGTGAATTTTCTATATTGAGAAATTCTTCTAAAGGAACACTACCATTAGTTTCAATTTCAACATGAAGCGAGTTATCTTTAGAAAGCACTTCTAATAATTCTATAATTCCTTCTTGAAGTAGTGGCTCACCACCAGTTAAGGTTACATTTCTAATTTCAGTAGATTTTATATGGTTATATATTTCTTCAGATGTCATGAAGTCATAACATACATCTTCACTATTAGCCCAAGTGGTGTCGCAATAGCTACAATTTAAATTACAGCCTGCAAATCTTATAAATACTACTAGCTGTCCTGACAAAGGACCTTCTCCGTTAACACTTATAAATTTTTCAACTACTTTAAATTTCATTTTATCGTGCCTCGCTTTCTTCATAGGATGCACTATTAGTTGGTGTTTCATAAACTGTAGTTCTCTTTACATTATAACCTTTATCCTTCATTAGTTTAAAGAAAAATGCTGCAAAGTTTTCTGCTGTTGGTCTAAAATCAACAATAATTACATTAAAGCCATCTTCTTTTATACAATTTAAGGTGGCATCTCTCATAGTGCCTTCCTGTATAATTAAGGCATGGTCATAAGAATCCGCCATAGCTTTAACATCATTTTTCAAATCACCAAAATCTATTATCATGCCGTCAAGTTGACCGCCTTTTACCAAGTTTTCTGATTGTACTTCGACTTCAACCTTCCATCTATGTCCGTGAATATTTGCACATTTACCTTCGTAGCCATAAAGAAAGTGTGCACTGTCAAAGCTATGTTCTGCCTTTAAAATATACATGTAGCGTACTCCTCCTAAATTTATGTTAATTCTATCAATATTTTCTAAAAATTATCTATATTTTAATATTTTTATAAATAAAAAAGGGTATAACCTACCCTTAAACAAAAAAAGCTACCTAAAACGGTAGTCACGTCCTAGTTTTGTTTATAGACAGGATGGTTTAGAACTGTCTTATTATGTTATATTATGTTTTATTCTCATTAAGTGTACTATAAGTTATGTGGTATGTCAAATAAACGCTAAAGTTTGAAGTTTTAAGTTTACTTTAAACTTAAATTGTGTAATAATAGAAAGTTGAAAAGCATATTTTTTCATAATATTTATGAAAAATGTTCGTTATATGATATTTAGAAAACATCGTTGTTAAGGAGGCGTAAAAATGAAAATAGGATTTGATCATAAGAAATATTTAGAAGAGCAATCAAAGTTTATTTTAGAAAGAGTTAATGATTACGATAAGTTATATCTAGAATTTGGTGGAAAACTTTTAAATGATCTTCATGCAAAAAGAGTTTTGCCGGGTTTTGATGAAAATGCAAAAATTAAACTATTACATAAGTTAAAAGAAAAGGTTGAAGTTATCATTTGCGTATACGCAGGGGATATCGAAAGAAACAAAATAAGAGGGGACTTTGGTATCACTTATGATGTGGATGTTTTAAGATTAATTGATGATTTACGTGCTTATGAGCTTGATGTAAACAGCGTTGTAATCACTAGATATGATGGTCAACCAGCAACTACGATTTTTATAAATAAGCTTGAGCGTAGAGGCATAAAAGTATATAAACATAGGGCAACTAAAGGATATCCTACAGATGTAGATGCAATTGTAAGTGATGAAGGATATGGTAAAAATCCGTATATTGAAACTACAAAATCTATTGTTGTTGTAACAGCACCAGGACCAGGAAGTGGAAAATTAGCTACTTGCCTTAGCCAGCTTTATCATGAGCATAGACAAGGTAGAGCAGCAGGTTATTCAAAATTTGAAACCTTCCCAGTATGGAATGTTCCTCTAAAGCATCCTTTAAATATAGCTTATGAAGCTGCAACAGTAGATCTTAATGATGTGAATATGTTGGATTCTTTCCATTTTGATGCTTATAATAAGATCTCTGTAAACTATAATCGTGATGTTGAAGCTTTCCCGGTACTTAGACGAATTATAGAAAAGATAACAGAAACTGAAGCTGTTTATAAATCACCAACAGATATGGGAGTTAATAGAGTAGGCTTTGGAATTACTGATGATGAGGTTATCAAAGAAGCATCTAGGCAAGAGATAATAAGAAGGTATTTCAAAACTGGCTGTGAGTATAAAAAAGGCTATGTAGATAAAGAAGCTTTTGAACGAGTGAAACTTATCATGGGGGAACTTAACCTAAAGGAGCAAGATAGAAAAGTTGTTATGCCTGCAAGAGAGCATTCAGCTGCTTTAAAGCAATGTGCAAATAAGAATGAAACTTGCCCAGCTGTGGCAATAGAACTTAATGATGGAACAATATTAACTGGCAAAAGTTCAGAGGTAATGGATGCAACAGCTGCAACAGTATTAAATGCTGTTAAATATTTTGCCAATATATCTGATGAAATTCATCTTATTTCCCCAGTTATTCTTGAGCCAATTATAAATCTAAAATCAAAGACCTTAGGTAGTAAGAACCCAGCCTTAGATTGTGAAGATGTGCTAATTGCACTTAGTATATGTGCTGCTACCAATCCTACAGCTCAAGTAGCTATGGATAAGTTAACAATGCTAAAAGGATGTCAAGCACACTCAACTACAATTATTAGTACAAATGATGAGCAAACTTTCAGGAAACTTGGTATAGATATAACTTGTGATCCTGAATATCCAACAGAGAGTCTTTATTATTAGGCTACCCAGTTGGTGCCACCCACATGGCAAGTGGCAAGTTGTAAATAATAAATAGAATAATAAAAGTATACATTACTATAACTGTGATTGGTGTGGTTAAGTGATGTATACTTTTTTTGTATTCAATTTTAGGTTATGTCAGTTAAAAAGTGGATAGGTAAATTTAATGGAGTATCACCTAAATTTTCAGATAAATTAATTCCATATACTTGAAATTTATCTTATAATTAGTATGTAAATAAACTATAATATAGTAAATACTTGTATATTAAATCATCATTTACGAAGCTGTTCATCTTCTTGGAGGATATTTGTTTCTTCTTTGAGGAAGCTACTGAAGATTATCTTTTTAGCTGTGCTGGATGTAGTCTCATGTATAAAGTGATAATTTTTATGGGCATAAGTGAGAATGATATTGAAAAACATACTCCACATTTCTTAGGATATATAAATGCTATGCTTAAAATGGGATATTTGCCTGATTTCATTGAAGAACGATAAATGTCCATATTTAAGCTTAGTTCATAAGAAAATTAAATGATAAAATTTAATTTAAGGTTGAGTAATAAAATAGTAATTTATTTAGGGCACTATGGTAACTATAGGGTGAGCAGAACTAGAATATGCTAAGACAATAACTGGTATAAAAAAGGGAGGATAAAGACTATGGAATATGAAATTATACATTTATCAAAGGAGAAATGGAAGGGAACTATAATTCCAATAGAGTATACAACAGATAAATATTATGATGTTATTGTAAATAAAATAGATAAAGGATTTGTTATTGAGATAGAAAAGAAAGACTTTACAGAAACAATAACTCATACACCAGAAGAATATGATTTTCCAGATAAATTATATCAAGATCACTGGGAGAATGCTTATGCTTGGGGAGTGTTAGTTAATGATGAATTAGTTGCTGCAATTGAAACTGACCAAGAATTATGGTCTAATCGTCTAAGAATTACAGAACTTTGGGTAGCAGCAAAATATCAAAAGCAAGGAATAGGTCATGCGTTAATTGAAATGGCAAAGGAACAAGTAAGAAGAGAACGTCGTAGA
>JAJXYA010000120.1 GCA_021780795.1 Bacillota bacterium
CGCAATATAGCAATTTTAAGAAAATTACTTTTGCCGAATGAAACGGGAAATTTGTCCCCTTTGGTCTTACGATTTTCACTTTGTGAAAAAATTATTCGCTTTACTCTTATAATTTCTCGTTTCACTGAAAAATTATTTTTATGAATTAGATATGCAAGGTATAACAGAATTTTCAATACATTTTCTAGTCTATTTTATATTATGGTGTTTATTGGATAGTGTTGCAATTTTTATCCTTTTTATAAATAAAAAATTGATAGAATGACTACTCACATTTTTACGAAAGTAAAAATTGATTTTTCAAAAAAATATTGATCTAGTTTAATGAAAAAATTTGATTGGAAAATCGATACTAGCAAGATTGATTATTCAAAACAATTAGGGATGGGTTCTTTTGGAATAGTATATGTATATGATAATGACTGTGCAATAAAAGTATCTAACCCTCAAAGTTTATTAGAAGAGGTAGCTATTCAGTCATGTATTGATTCTGAATTTGTAGTTCCTATACTAGATATAGATATATCAAGAAATGGACAAGAAATGTATTTTACAATGCCAAAAGGTGAATCAGATGTCATAAATATTTTGCTTCACAAGAAAGAATTGAATGAGACAATAAATATAAAAAGGATAATGTATCAAATGGTTCAAGGAGTAAGGGCCTGTCATAATATTGGAATTTTGCACCGAGATATAAAACCTGCAAATTTTATATATTTTCAGGATGGAACGGTAAAAATGTCAGATTTTGGTCTAGCTACCATTAAAGTATGCGTAGAGCCTTGTACAGATGAAGAAGTATACACGATATGGTTTCGTCCTCCAGAGATATTTTTACAGGGTAGATATGATTTCAAGGCGGATGTATGGGCATTGGCAGTCTCTTTTTATTTTATGGCGCATCATAAACCTTTAATATTTGGAAAATATAGGACCGATAAATATGGTGAACAAGTTGATGAAGAATTGTCGTTTTTATATGAAATTTCCAAATATTTTGGGGATATAAATGAAGAATCATGGCCAGGTGTATCTAGTTATCCCAAATATGCAAATTATGTTTCATTTAAAACAACCTATGCCGAACCAAAATGGATAAAACCTATAAAATTTAAGACGAGTAGAATTCCAGGAATGGATGATTTTTTGAGATTCATGTTGGAGATGAATCCTGAAAATAGACCTTCTATTTATCAGGTATGTAACCATTCTTTTTTTGATGATGTAAGAGGAGAATTTTCTACAGATTGTTCTCTAGTCTCTTGTTTACAATCATTGGAAAATTTGAATCAACAAAGAATAAATATTAGAAATACTATATTTCCAAAAGAATGGGAGATGCTAGAATCCAGAAGAAAATTGACAAGTGAAATATTTTCCACCAAAACAGTGGAGCCTTTATATATGAATATAACTCTATCAAACATGTTTAATATAATATATCTTGATCCCCAGGGCGGATTGCCAGATAGAATGGTATCGGATGTAGTAACTCTTGCAAAATATTTATATATAGATATAGGTATAAAATTGGATTTTACACGTATATTTTATAAGCTAACCATGAATATGGATCTAATACGAGTCACATCGTATGATTATTGGAAAAGATATATAAATTATTATGAAGAGCTTGTAGAAATAAATAGTAGAATTTATTTAAATGCATTATCTATTGCGAATAAAAATCCCAAGACGGTCGCTCTTGCAGCTATAATGCTTTCTTGTATAAAAACAAATAGAACATTCAAACATGCTAATGTTGACAAGGATTTGATCATTGAGCTACCATCTATCATAGCATATTTGCACAAGGTTATAGAATATTTACCCGAGGTGATTCAAAGTAGACTCGTTATTCCAGCTATAACAGATGAGCTGAAAATTGGAGATTTGGTAGAAATTAAACAACCTCTTTCTTTTATCGTAAACCGCAGAGCTCCAGAGGAATAATTTATCAAGACTTTTTACTTTGTAAAAAATTATTTCTTTTGGTGTAATTTAATCTACTGGTTCCGATGGAGGAAGTGCCTTTCTCTTTTTCTTTCCACTCTTGGGCGCTTCCAGCGCCACTGGTGGATTATTGGTCTCTGGAGGTAATAGGTTACCTATAGCATTATATAGTAATCGAGCCACCTTGGCTGGATCGGCTCCACTTTGAGAACTATCGGACAAGGTCTTCATCATATTGGGCAAAAATCCACTAGACATCAACTGTTGAAATCCCTCCATTGGATTATTTGCATTCATATTTCCCAAGTTTGCAGTACTGTCATGCAACTTGGACATTACATCTTTCATCATCTTGCCTTCTGGAGAGGTCTCATCTATTCCTTGCATAATCTGGCCAAATGGATTTGCCTGCTGCATATCATCTTGCTCTTGCATCTTTAGAGCGGCTACCGCCTCTTTGTTACGAGTGATCATTGCCATGATGGACAAGAGATGCATGTGTATACATTTTCTAGTCTCGGGATTAGACTTGGATATATATCTGGTAATATCAATATAGATTCTATCATTGTCATGATAAAATATACGAGTACCTCCTGGAATATTCTCTAGCTGTCCAGATGCAATATGGTCACCACAACTGTTGAAAAATACAGTAAATCCTTGGATACATCGTTGCATACCCTTTTCATCCTTGGCTTGAAAATTTGATGTTAGTCTGTAATATAAAGAGAGAGGATTGTTATTTTGCTCTGGAAATGTATCATGCAACTCTTTGACAAAAGATAAAATACTGGAAAAAACTAGAGTTATTTTATCCGACATTAATCAATGCTAAACAATTTTAAATATTTTTGAGAATTTCCCGTTTCACTCGAATTTTTTAAATTAAAAAATTGCTTTATGGTAATAATGTCTGCATTCGACCAAGAGATAGATCAGCTAAGTAAACAATTGGGAATGGAGGGACCAGGATGTTTTCCATCAATGATGATTGTTGCAATCGCAATTCCAATTGTATTATGGTTACTATTATACTTTGTATCTCCCTCTTTTGTTCAGGTCAAGGATGGATCCTCTTTTACTCGTAGTAACAAAAAGGTTGTTATGTGGACGTTTGGTCTATCAGTTGTACTATGGCTAGGTTTATGGTTGTTTACATATTGTCAGGGATATCAGAGCCACCAATTGTGCCTATTCTAGTATTGAAAAATTGTCTCTATAAAAATTATATTTCGATAAACATGCCAACAATTTTTACCAAGAATAAAAATCTAGATTAAATACAAGATGGCACAAGTACCACATTTTTACCAGTTGGATATTCCTTATGCGGATGCAAAGTTTATGAATATTCCAAGATTTATGCCTGGTAGAGTAAATGCTGATGATTTTGTATATTTCAAATGGCCTAGACATTTTGACTCGTCCAAATATTCTATTCTTGTTGAACCAAATGATACAGCCGGATCCCGTTTCCGTACTCTTGGCAGACTAGGAGAGATGGTACCCCTGCCAGCGGTATATTTTAACGCTGAAAGTAGAATAGGAGTAGTTCCAACGAGCGACTCTCGTCTAGCCTCATATTGGTCCACCCTTAATCGTGCATCCACCTATGTCATCCCAGATATAGATTATAGAAAAGGAGGCCAATTTGTTATGGACCGCCACGGTATTCTTACCGCTGCCGTTTCAGATTACAAGCTAGTCTAGATTATTCTTTTTTTACTTGGTAAAAATGATACTCATTGTGTAAAAATCCGACGAATTAAAGAGTTTC
>JAJXYA010000127.1 GCA_021780795.1 Bacillota bacterium
ATAAAAACAGAAATGAAAGATATGCTTTTTAAGCTACTTGATAATTGTATATCTAGTGATAAAGAGAAGATTGAATTTATTATAGGCAATGAACTAATAAATTACATCTCTCCTCAACACGGAAAAGAACTATTAAATATTTTATGGCAAATAAGTTGCGCCATTAAGGATAAAAAGAAATTAGAAATTGGATATGCTAAATTAGGTAAAGATGGAAAGATAAAAGAGCATATTTCAACAAGAATTATACTTCCTCAAGGACTATTGTTTTCTGAATACTATTTTTATCTTATAGCTCAAATAGATGGGACAAACTATCAATACCCAACTATTTATAGAGTAGATAGAATTAAGGAATTAGTTATTAAAGAGGAAAAATATAAGAAAGATTATAGCGAAAGATTTCAAGCTGGAGAATTTAGAAAGTTAATTCAATTCATGCAAACTGGAGACGTGGAAAATATAAAATTCAGATTTACAGGCTCATCTATTGAGGCAGTCTTAGATAGATTACCCAATGCTAAAGTGACAAATGAAAAGCAAGGGGAATATATTGTGGAGGCTCAATTGTTTGGAAAAGGCATAAAGATGTGGTTATTAAGCCAAGGGAATTCTGTAGAGCTTCTAAGTCCTGAAAACATTAGGGGAGAACTGATAGAGACTATTGAAAAGATGCGAATTTTATATATGTAATATTTCAATGATTTATATATGTGATTTTTGTAACAAATGCTGATGATAAGCTGCTAAAAAACTAATTAGTAGGAGGAGTTAAATAGCAATGGATAGTGCAGATTATAAAGTTAATTGGGTATATTGGAAAGATCCTGAAAAAAAGGATCTTGAAGAATTACTTAAGGATATGCAGATAAAAACTATTCCTGAAATAGTTATAGATGGTATCAAGGATACTGTTAAAGAAGGAATAAAAAAAGCACCTATATTAAAGCAAGTATATGAAATGGGTGAAGATGATGGAAAAAAAGAGGGAGTAACAAAAGCTAGTGAAAAATATGAAGACAAAGTAAAAAAACAAGCGGAAAGTTTTGAGGAACAAAAGGTTTTTCTTAAAACGTGCATAGAGGAGTTAAAAGCTCTAATGAAGGAATATGAAAAATATATAGAAGAAAAAGAGGAAGAATTTGAGAATTTAACAAAAGAACAATTAAAAGAACTTAAAGAAATAAAAGATAAATACGAAAAACTTTTAAAAATTAAGTATTAAAAAAATTTATATAATCAAGTGTTTTTTATGAAAGTTAAGGAGAGTAATATATGAGTGGTTTAGAAGAGTTAAAACGTAAGAGGGAATTAATCGATAAAAAGAGTAGTAATACTTTATCTAATATGGATATGATTATTCAAGAAAATTATCGAGTTGCAGATATAGCTCATAATGCGACTTCTATTTTAGATGAGCTAGATAAAGAATTTGAAAGAAAAACTGGTTTAAATAGTGTTGATACATCATTTTTATTTTTTGCTACAGCATTGCAATGCATTAGACAATATGTCTTTACATCATTTGAAGAAAGGGTAAATGATAAAGAAAGTGCAAAAGAATCCCATAAAAAAGAAAATAAAATATATGATAAATATTTTGATGAAAATGATTCTATCGGAAATCGTAAAAGGTATTACAATTCGTTGGAAGATATTATGACAAAAGGTGTACCTTATGATGCACAAGATGGAAGCAAAAAGTTTGATTTGGGTGGAAGACCTAATGTAGGATTAAATGGAAATAGTCATCGATTTAGAACACTTGGACATGATCCGATTTTGGGGTGGGTATTTGGTACTGCAAATATTATGACAAGCACTCTAACTGACTGGAAATTTTCATCTTATCATATAAAAGATTTGCCATTATCAAATGGTGTTCTGAGGGCGGGATTGTATCAACATGCATCAACAGAAAAAATGTTAGAAAAAACTTATACAAGAATTAAAACTGAGCCTATAGCATTTGCTGCTGCAATTGTAAAACAAGCACTACACTATGAATCAGATGTTTATTCTACTGCAGGATTACCAATTCCTGTAGTAAGTTCTTTAATATCACCTGAGTTTTCACAAAAGTTAGCAAACTATGGTCTTGATATAGGTAATGTCTTGACTGTAGGAAAACAAGCGTCAGGGGCAATTTTCATAAATACATTAATTGCTATGATACATAGACTATTTTATGACGAAAATACATGTGAATCAGAGAAATTGTATGAAGTAAAGACACGAAAAATTTTAAGTTATTCTAATGCTATATCATCTGCTAGTAATATTTTATATGTAGCAGTAAGTGCTTACAACGGTAATGGAGGTGCGGTAAAAAAACTTGATATTGGAGGAATACTTGTTACCATTGATAGATTGATTTCTGATTATAATTTCATTAGAAAAGTAAAAGAAGAATTTGTCTTTGGAAGCTTTGATAAGTTAATACAAGGTGAAGAATATAATTTTAATTAGGGGGAATAAAGAATGGGAATAGGAAGATTTTTAGCAAGAACCTTAATACCAGGTTACAGTGTAGTAAAAACAATTAAAAGTATAGCAGAAAATGGCTTAGTTGATGGTATTTTGATAGAAGGAGTGGAATATTTTTGTGAAGACAATCCAGTTACTTCAATTCCATATAAAATTGGAAATGACGATGGAAAGATTGAAGGTAAAAAAGAAGGCTATGTGCAAGCATCTAACGAATATGAAAAAAAGTTACTAAAGCAAGCTGAAAATTTCTTGAAACAAAAAGATACGTTGGTTAATTCAATTGAAGAAAGAGAAAAATTGTTAGATGAGTATGAAAGCTATATTAAAAAGCAAGAAAGCCAAATTTCTGAGTTGACTGAAGAACAACTACAATTGCTTAAAGAGATTAGTAACATGAAAATATCATTGTTAGCTTCAAAATAAATAATAATAGAATAAATTGTTTTTAAAAATAAAATATATAAGAAGAGGGTAAGGTGGAAAGAATGTCAGTAGAAAAATTTATTAAAGAAAATGTTAAATCCTTAGGTGATAAGGTATTTGTTGCTCCAGAAATACCAGAAAAGAAAATTAATGGTGGAATTGCTGGAATGGCACAAGGTCTTAATCCAGAATATGTTTTAGCAGTTATAGATACAACTATATTTGGTAGTTCTACAGAGGGATGTTTATTTACTGGAGAGCATGTATATATGCATGCATTGGGTTCTGATGCTGTTAAAATTCAGCTAAGTACTATTTCAAAGGCGGAATATGTATGCACAGAAATAAAGAAGGATAATGGAAAAGTTGAAAAGAAAAAGGACGTTATTATTCATTTTAAAGATGGAGAAAATAAAAATATTACTAAGGATATTTCAATGATTTCACTTGAAAATTTTGCAGAATTAATTAATGGAATTGTTGAACAGGCACAAGATGAAAGTGATTTTGTTAGTACATCTCAAACTTGTCCTTTATCAATGATGGACGTGGGAATTAAGAAATCTTACATAAAATTAGTTTGTAATTTTACTTTTTCAGACGATAATCAAATTGATGCAGAGGAATATGCAGAACTTATATCATTAATCGTAAGAATCGAAATGGCAACAGAAGATCGTTTAGAAATAAGAGGATATATGACGGATCATGAAAAGATTGAAAATAGCAAAAATCTATTAGTTTACTTAGATGAAAATGTAGAGGCAGTTAGCTTAGATGTTGTTAAAAAATCTTTATTAAAAGATATA
>JAJXYA010000478.1 GCA_021780795.1 Bacillota bacterium
ACCATCATTGTCAATTGTCCATTGTCAAATGTCAATTAATATATAATGCGTTTCACTTTTTATCTATTTAAGCTTAAGAGTTAGTGCGTAATATTAAAAGAAGGTGAAAAATTGGGATATACAGCTTTATATAGAGAATGGAGACCAAAAGTTTTTCATGAGGTTGTTGGACAAAAACATGTTACTGTAACTTTAAGAAATCAAGTTAATAACAATAGAATAGCACACGCTTACCTTTTATGTGGCACAAGAGGTACAGGTAAAACATCTACAGCAAAAATACTAGCAAGGGCAGTAAATTGTTTAAATCCTAGAGATGGAGAACCTTGCAATGAATGTGATATGTGCAAAAAAATTAATGCAGGAATCGCTATCGATGTTACTGAACTTGATGCGGCATCCCATAATGGAGTAGATGATATAAGAAACATAATAGATGATGTACAGTACCCACCTCAGGAAGCAAAATATAAGGTTTTTATAATTGATGAAGTTCATATGCTTTCAATAGGTGCTGTTAATGCTTTTCTAAAAACTTTGGAAGAACCTCCTAAAAATGTTATTTTTATATTAGCTACTACAGATGCTCAAAAGCTACCAATTACTATACTTTCTAGATGTCAAAGGTTTGACTTTAAAAGAATAAATAAAGATGAAATGTTTGAACTTTTAAGGAAAATAGTTACTGAGCAAGGGGTTTTCGCTGATGATAGGAGTTTAAATCTTGTTGCTAGAATGTCTGATGGTGCAATGAGAGATGCATTAAGTATTCTAGATCAAGCTATTTCTACAGGTGGTGGAAAAGTTCAGTATGATGATTTAATTAATATGCTTGGACTTGTTACCAATGAACATCTAATTAAAATAACAGAGGCATTGATAGATAAAAATGTTGAAGTATGCATGAAAACTATAGATGAAATAGTTAATAGCGGCAAAGATATTAATATTTTTATGAGAGACTTAGTTACTCATATGAGAAATCTTATGATGGTTAAAATAAGTAAAAATTCAGATGATGTTCTTGATATGTCTATAGAAAATATAAAGCTTATAAAATCTCAAGGAGAAAAGATAAGAATTGAAGAGATAATGAGATTTATAAGGATAGTTCAAGAAGCTGAAGAACAATCAAAATGGTGCAAGCAGAGCAGAATATATTTGGAACTTGCAGTAATAAAAATGTGTAAAATAGAGTATGATACTTCTAGTGAAGTTATTTTATCAAGGCTTAATAGATTAGAAAAAACTATATCAAGCGGAAACTTTATAAAAAACAATGATAATAATACCAAAGATGTTAAAGCAGAAATAAATAAAATTTCTTCGGAAATAAAAAACACTGAAACTAAAAGGATAGAACCAGAACATTTGATTGAAAATAAAGAATCAAAATTAACGTTAGAACATGTTCGGAAAATATGGAAGGATATTTTAGATACCTTCAAGGCAAGACGAATGATAGTAATTGGGGTACATTTAAGTAACGGTGAGCCTGTAAGCTGCAAAAATAGTATAATAGAAATTAAATTTGATAAAAATTATAATTTTAGCAAGCAAAATCTTGCAAAACAGGATAACTTAAGCAAGGTTGAAGAAATTTTTTCTGAAATGTTAAAAGAGAAGGTAAGAGTTAAGTTGACTGTGGATAATGACAGCAATCAAGGTGAGTTATCCCCAGAAGAAATAATAAAACAAACTTTTGGTGAAGAAATTGTGGATATTATTGATGAATGATGAGTAAAATGGTAAAATAAAAATTATTGAAATTAGATAATTTATAGGTAGCATATAGCACCTAAACAAATATTAGGAGGTTTATAAACATGGCAAGAGGTGGATTCCCAGGAATGGGCGGAGGAAACATGAATAATTTAATGAAGCAGGCACAAAAGCTTCAGAAGCAAATGGAAGATATGCAAAAGGAATTAGAAAATAAAATTTATGAAGCATCAGTAGGTGGTGGAGCAGTTACTGCAGCAGTAACAGGTAAAAAACAAGTTACTGATATAAAAATCAAACCTGAGGTTGTTGATCCTGATGATGTGGAAATGCTACAAGATTTAATAATTTCTGCAGTAAATGAAGCACTTAAAAAAGCAGAGGATGATTCATCTGGTGAAATGAAAAAAATGACTGGCGGAATGAATATTCCTGGAATGTTCTAAAGTATATTAATGTAATTAAGAAAAAGGAGAGGTTGTCTTATGGCAGCCTCCTTTAGTATATGAGGTGAAAAATTTGGATTTTTATCCCGTAGCAATAGAAAAACTAATAGAAGAGTTTGCAAAACTTCCTGGCATAGGTTATAAAACAGCTCAAAGATTAACTTTGTATGTACTTAATTTGCCTAAGGAAGAGGTTGAGGGTTTTGCACATGCTCTAATTAAGGCTAGAGGAACAATAAAGTACTGTTCGGTTTGCGGAAATTATACAGATACAGACCCTTGTGCCATATGTTCAAATCCAAGCAGAAATCAAAGTGTAATTTGTGTGGTGGAAGAACCAAAGGACATTAATACCTTGGAAAAGGTTAAAGAGTACAATGGTGTGTATCATGTTCTGCATGGAGTAATTTCACCTATGGCAGGTAAAGGACCGGATTCTATAAAGCTTAAAGAATTAGTAAGCAGAATGAAGGATGAAGTAAAAGAAGTAATCGTAGCAACAAACCCTAATGTAGACGGGGAGGCAACTGCCATGTATATTTCAAAGCTTTTAAAACCATTAGGAGTAAAGGTTACTAGAATTGCTCATGGAATCCCTGTTGGTGGGGACTTAGAGTATGCTGATGAAGTTACTTTATCTAAAGCCCTTGAAGGAAGAAGAGAACTTTAAGGTAAGGTTAGAAATGTAAAAAATTGAACAAAAAATAAAAATAAAAAAAATCTTTTTGTTTCAAAACTTAAAGTTTTGCAAAAGACTAACACAGTGTGAAGGATTTGTGGATAAATTCATTTAAATAATATGGAATTGTGGATTGAGTTATAAATTGATATAGTGATTTTTAAAAGGAGAGTATTGATTACGGACTATAGAAGATATGGTCCGTATTATTTTCATTGTCGAAAAAAGGTATAAATATTGTATTGCAAAATACAACTGTTGTAACATACAATATAAGTGAGGTGAATAAAATGGATAATATTGATGGGAATAATTTAAGAGAAATAGTAAGAATTCTTGTAAGAAATCTTGGACTGCTTGAGAGAAGTGGGGCTTGCTGCTCAGGTGTTACTCTTACTCAGTGTCATGCCATAGTTGAAATTGGAAGAGCAAAAGAAATTACATTAAATGCATTAGCAGAATCACTAAATGTTGATAAAAGTACTATTAGTAGAACAATTGATAACCTGGTAATTCTTGATTATGTAACAAGGGAAACTCACCCAGAAAATAGAAGATGTATAAAAATAGGTTTAAGTAATAATGGACAAACAATATTTGAAAAAATTGAGCAGAGTATGATGGATTACTATAATAATTTAATCTCAATGGTAGCAGTAGAGAAAAAGGAAATAGTTCATGAAGGGTTACAATTGCTAATTGATATTGTAAAACAAAATAAATATTGTGCTATGAAAGGATTGTTATAATTATGGATTATATAATAGATGAAATGACATTTACAGATTGGGGACAGGTTTCAAGGATTTATTTAGAAGGAATTCAAACAGGCAAAGCAACCTTTCAGACAACAGCACCTTCTTGGGAGGATTGGA
>JAJXYA010000493.1 GCA_021780795.1 Bacillota bacterium
AGCTAGTCCAGGAAGTTGTTTCATGCCGTTTAAGTCTTCAAAGGTAGAAGTGAATGCAGTGAAACCGCCTGCTTTTAAGAAGGTCTCTAAGCCTATTTCTATACGAGCTTGTTCTCTTACTGAATCCCTACCAACACCAGGTACTAAAAGTTCTGGTGCAAAATCATAACATTTAGAGTATTCTTCCATAAGATTTTCAATTTGTTCTTCAGTAACTTCATTGATTTTAGCTACTAAATCACCTATTCCATACCCATGGATTTGCCATCCAAATTTGATTTGAGCTTCAACCTTATCTCCTTCAGTTACAGCAACATTTCTCATATTGTCTCCAAAACGTGCTATTTTTAGGGTTTTTCCTTCTAGGTATGCAGCGGCAACGGATAACCAAGCTCCTATTTTTTCTAGTACCTCTGAATCTTGCCAATGGCCTACAACGACTTTTCTTTTAATTTGCATTCTTGCACCAATGAACCCAAATTCTCTATCACCATGAGCTGATTGGTTAGTGTTCATGAAATCCATATCTATAGTATCCCAAGGAATATTAGCATTAAATTGAGTGTGTAAATGTAAAAGTGGCTTTTTTAATTGAAGTAAACCTGAAATCCACATTTTAGCGGGTGAGAATGTATGCATCCATGTTATGATTCCTGCACAGTTTTCGCTTGAGTTTGCTTCTATTGCAAGTTGCTCGATTGCTTCAGGTGTTGTTAATAAGTCTTTATAAACTATTTTATAAGGAGAATTTATGTTGATATTTAAGCTTTCAGCAATAATTTCTGAGTGTTTAGCAACCTCCTTTAAAGTTTCTTCACCATAAAGGTGTTGGCTTCCTGTAACAAACCAAAATTCATAAGGTTTTGAATTTAACATAAGTAATACCTCCAAATATAAATTTTATTAATGTATTAAAGTTATTGTACAATTCAACTTGTACGTACAATAAGTACATTGTAAACCTTTTTTTTATAACTTTCAATAGGATGTTAAGAAAAATTAAAGAGGATATTTTGGTGGAATACTTAAAAGAAACATTGACAATATAAATTTTTGAAGTAAAATAAAAGTATAATCATATACGTACAAGATTGTGTCTGGAGGAGAAAAACTATGAGTTATGAAGATAAACTCTCAAAATATATGCAGATTGCTGAATATTTTAAGAGAGAAATTTTAGAAGGTAAGATATCGCCAGGCGACAAATTATTATCTGAAAATGAGATAGTTGAAAAATTTAAGGTTAGTAGACATACTGTAAGGCAAGCATTTATGGAATTAGAAAAAGATAAATATATCTACAAAGAGCAAGGCAAGGGTACTTTCTGTTCTTATTTGCAAAGTGAAAACAAAGCAAATAAAAAGACTGTTGCGGTGCTTACAACATATATATCTAACTATATATTCCCAGCTATTATTAGTGGTATTGAAGATGTTTTAAGTTCATCAGGTTATTCATTGCTTTTGTTTAATACCAACAATGAGAAAAATAAAGAAGCGGAATACCTTCAAAAAATAATGGAACATGATGTAGTAGGACTTATTGTAGAGCCAACTATGAGTGCATTAGAAAATGTAAATTTAGAATATTATAAGCAGTTAAGTGATAAGAACATACCTTATATATTTATGAATGCAAATTATGAAGAGTTAGATTCACCATATATAGTTATGGATGATGTTGAAGGCGGATATGTCCTTACTAAATATTTAATTCAGTTAGGACATAAGAATATAGCTGGAATATTTAAAAGTGATGATTTGCAAGGAGTTAATAGAAAGATTGGATATGCAAAAGCTTTATCCGAGTTTTCTATTCCTATAAATGAAACCATTATTGGAAAATATAAAACTAATGAAGAAGTATTTTCAACCTATGAATTTACTAGTAATTTACTTAGAAGAAATGAGAGACCTACAGCTATAGTTTGTTATAATGATCAAGTTGCAATACACGCATTACAAGCAATAAGAGATGAAGGACTTAGAGTTCCAGAAGATATTTCAATTGTTTCTTATGATGATTCTTATATTGCTACAGCTACAGAAGTTAAACTTACTACAGTAAGACATCCTAAGGATGAAATGGGAAGACGGGCAGCTAGATTTTTATTAGATATTGTAGAAGGGCGTGTAGAAAAGCCTTATTATGTTTATAAACCAGAACTAATTGTTAGAAATTCAGCAATGAATGTAAAGTAAAACTAGTGGTGAATTAGTAAGATAACTTTAACGTTATTTTACTAATACCACTTATATATAATAATAACCATACATGTACGTACAACACATGTGTAGTTGTATGTAGAATTTTAGGGGGGAATTTTAAAATGGCAAAGTATTCTTTAGGTATTGACTATGGCACAGAATCAGCAAGAGCCCTATTACTTAATGTAAGTACAGGCGAAGAAGTAGCATCATCAATGATGGCATATCCTCATGGAGTAATGGACGAACAACTGCCGGATGGTACTTTATTAGCGCCAGACTGGGCGCTAGAACATCCCAATGATTATATTGATGTTTTAAAAACTATCATTCCAGATGTTATTAAACAATCAAAGGTATCAAATGAAGATATAATTGGTCTTGGTATTGATTTTACAGCATGTACAATTTTACCTATAAAAGCAGATGGAACTCCTATATGTAATATAAAAGGCTATGAATCTAATCCACATGCTTACGTAAAACTTTGGAAACATCACGCAGCTCAACCAGAAGCAAATAAATTAAATGAAATTGCAGAAGCAAGGGGAGAAGAATTCCTTAAGCGTTATGGTGGAAAAATATCCTCAGAATGGTTTATACCTAAGGTATGGCAATTATTAGATGAAGCACCTGAAGTATACGAAGAAGCAGATAAAATTTTAGAAGCTACTGACTGGGTTATTATGATGCTTACAGGTAGTGAAAGAAGAAATAGTTGTACTGCTGGATATAAGGCACTTTGGCATAAACAAAATGGATATCCTTCAAAAGAATTCTTTAAAGCCTTACACCCAGGACTTGAAAACGTTGTGGAAGAGAAAATGAGTACTGATATCTACCCAATTGGTTCAAAAGCAGGAGAATTAACAGAAAAAATGGCTGAAGAATTCGGTTTAAAACCAGGTATAGCTATAGCTGTTGCTAATGTCGATGCTCACGTAGCAGTTCCAGCTGTAGGTATAACTTCTGTTGGAAAAATGCTTATGATTATGGGTACATCAATTTGTCATATACTTTTAGGTGATGAAGAAAAAATGGTTCCTGGTATGTGCGGATATGTTGAAGATGGCGTAATGCCAGGTTTATATGGATATGAAGCTGGACAATCAGCTGTAGGAGATATATATGCATGGTTTGTAGACAATTGTGTTCCAGAAAGCTATCATGAGGAAGCTAGAAATAAAGGCATGAACATTCACGTGTTATTAACTGAAAAAGCTTCAAAGCTTAAGGTTGGTGAAAGTGGAGTTTTAGCATTAGACTGGTGGAATGGAAATAGATCAATACTAGTTGATGCCGACGTTACAGGCTTATTCCTCGGAATGAACTTAAATACAAAACCTGAAGAACTTTACAGAGCGTTAATAGAAGCTACGGCATTTGGCACAAATGTTATTGTAGAAACCTTTAATAACTATGGAGTTCCAGTTAATGAATTATATGCATGTGGTGGGCTCGCTGAGAAAAATGCTGTGTTAATGCAAATTTATTCTGATGTTACAGGATTACCA
>JAJXYA010000257.1 GCA_021780795.1 Bacillota bacterium
TACTGTAGCGTCGGCACCTTGGATTATATATTATGGACCGTTTAATACGTTAAAAAAAATGATAGTAGGAGAGGCAATGTCTACAATGAGTCATCAATATTTAGCTACATTTTTTTTGTCTCAGGATAGCATTAATCAAATATTATATGGTGGTAAAGCTGTACAATCCAATGCAACAGCACAAAATTTGAATGATGTATCTGTAGGTAGTACAAATTCTAAAATAGAATTAAGTAAAATAACCGGTACAAAATATAATGGTTTAATGCTAATAGTTCATGACCCTAAAAGAGTAAAGGTAGGCTATTCAAATGAATTAGGCTCAAGAGGTCAAAAGCCTAGTCAAATAGCAAAAGAATATAATGCAATTGGTGCAATAAACGGAGGCGGTTTTTCTGATAAAGGACAAAATTCCACAGCCATTTGGACTGGAACAGGAGCTTTCCCTACAGGAGTTATTATTTCCAATGGTAAGCTTGTGTACCCAACAGGAAATATAGATAAAAATCAATTGCTACCTGGTGTGGCAGCAATTACAAGTGATGGACATTTAATAGTAGGAAAACATACATTAGGTGATTTGTTAAAAGATAATGTACAAGAAGCCTTATGCTTTGGTCCCACATTAATAATAGATGGTATCCCTCAAACAGTTAGTGACGTGGATGGAAAACCTATAGATAGTCAAGGAGTAGATCCAAGAACTGTAATTGGACAAAGAAAAGATGGCTCAATAGTACTTCTTACAATCGATGGAAGACAAGGCCTTGAAGCAGGTGCAACTATTGGTGACCTTCAGAAGATACTTCTAAAAGCTGGTGTAGTTAACGCTGTTAATCTTGATGGTGGAGCTTCTACAGTTCTTTATTACAAAGGAAAGGTTCAAAATAGTCCAAGTGATAAATTTGGAGAGAGACCAGTTCCGGATATATTCTATGTCAAGTAACAGGAGGGATAAAATGACTGCAGGTAAAAGGCTGACAACGTGGATAATAATTTCTTTAATAATTCAGTGTAGTTTATACTTATATTTAGATAAAGTATATTTTGCAACTGATGGCAATATTCAAATTAGTAATATAGATACGGGTGATTATGCTAAAGCTATAACACCAAAAATAAACTTTAAAAGTGACGATACAAATATAAGTCTGTCTTACGATTGTAGTTATACAGCTTATATGGAAAATGGTGTTCTAAAAGTATTCGACACTAACACAGGCAAAGAAAGAACTTTGGGATTTTCAAGTGGAGTACAGATTTTATCATATAAATGGCTTACTGATAGCAATATAATGATGATAGCAGAAAGGCTTACAGTTAATGGCAGAAAAGCAATTCAGATTTTTTCTTATGATGCAGATAGTCAAGAGAAAAAAGATACCAATAATTATGTAGGTGGTAAAAAAGTTAATACTTTACCATCTTACAGTTCAAACGATAAAGTTGATTTTGAAAGCTCTCCCGATACAGGAGTTTTATATACGAAGGTTTCTTATAGCAAAACAGAAGCTAGTGTATTTAGATTAGATAGAAATGAAACCTTGACAAGACAAAGTACAACCACAAGAAATATTGGTAAAATGTGTGTGGCATCTGATGATGATCAGCTTGTGTACGAAGATTTAACTTATGATAGGCTTAGAACAAACTATAAAACTAGAACCCTTACTTTAAATGGAAGTACAAATTTAAAATTATTAGGAAATGATGGGAATGATAACTTTTATGTTAGTATAGGAAATACAGCATCCCAAATATATTATGGTAAGCTTTCTGTACCAACAAGTTCATGGAATAAAATTACATTGTCTTCACCTGTTATTTCTAGTAATATAGTTGTAACACCAAGTGGCAATGTTTACAATATAGATAGTGCTGATGGAAAGGTAGTGAATTTAAAGAATAATAAAGTATATAATTTTAATGGTGAATATATAGGTATAAATGATAGTTATATAAGTTACAAAGCAAATGATAAACTTTTAGTTTTGGCATTAAAATAAAAATAGGAGAGGTAGGTACTTAATGGCTAAGGAGCGCAGAATTAAAGATAAAAATAAAAAGGGCAGAAAAAAGAATAGTCTTTTTTCTATGTTTAGATATTCCATTTCATTTATAATATTTGAAGTGGTATTTACTGGTGTTGTTATGACTTTAGTTGTATTTTATGGGCCGTTCATAAATGTAAAAAAGACGGTGGTTGGAGCGTTAATGACTTCTGGAGCACATCAATATATTGCTAAATGGTTTCTTTCCGATGCTGAAATAAACAATTTAGTTGGCACTGCAACAGCTAATAGTCAAGTAACTCAAGCTACACAAAAGGTTAACTTAAATGCGATAACAATCGCTCATAAAAATGATACAGGTATCGTAAGGTACGATGTAAGCAGTACAAATGGTAAGTTTAAAGGATATATGCTTTTAATTAAAGACCCTACAAGGGTTAAGGTTGGAGTTTCTAAAAGTATGGGCGTAGAAGGTGAACTTACAAGTCAAATTGCAAAAGATAATAATGCTGTTGCGGCAATAAATGCTGGAGGTTTTGTTGATACCTCTACTAATGGTACAACAACATATACTGGAACAGGGGGAATTCCTGCAGGAATTTTGATATCAAATGGAAATGTAATTAGTAACAATGATGGAAATTTAGATAAAAAGGTAACTACTATGGGAATTACGAATGCAGGTAAGCTTTTAGTAGGAAATTATAGCGTAAATGATTTAGAATCCCTTAATGTTACTCAAGCGGTTTCATTTATGCCTATATTAGTTCTTAATGGGCACGCTGTAAAAATAACTGAAGATGGAGGCATAGCTCCTAGAACAGCAATAGGTCAGACAGCTGATGGTTCCATACTGTTATTAGTTATCGATGGAAGACAACTTTCAAGCTTAGGAGCCACATATCAGGATGTTCAAAATATAATGCTTCAATATGGAGCTGTAAATGCAATAAATTTAGATGGAGGTTCCTCAAGTACGATGTATTATGATGGTAGCATTATCAATAATCCATGTGATTCTAATGGGGAAAGATACGTACCATCAGCAGTTTATGTTGGAAACTAAGGAGGAAATTCAATGAAAATAGTAAAACATTTAGCAATATGGGTAGCTATTTCTTTAATAGTTCAGCTAGGTGCTCTGTTTTATCTTGATAAATATTATTTAGTAGCTCAAACAAAATTTAAAAGTAAAGAAGTATTCGAAGCAACGCCAAAAAAACAGGATGTTAAGGTGAAGATTCCAACAGATGCAACTCAAATTAATATATCGTATGAAGGAACATACCTATCCTATATACAAAATGGAAGTTTAATAGTTGTAAATACAACAAATAATGATACAAAAACATTTTCGCCAGTTGCCGGAAATACCATTTCCATGTATAAATGGCTAAATGATAAAGATAGAGTTTATGTTGTAGAAAGAACTGAAAGTAATTTTCAACTTTATTATTATGATGCCGTTAAAGATGCTAGTGCACTAGTTAAAAATATAACTTATTCTACTAGATATTCATCTGTAACTGCTATAGGAAGCTCTGCAATGACTAATATGGACTTCTTTAAAATAAATAGAGGTGAAACTACATCTTATATATACTATAAAGATATAATGAATAATGTTGGCTCTGTAGATACAGTAACTAGTAGAATAGGCAAGATGTATACACTTCTTAGAAAACCAGAAGTAATATATGAAGATACT
>JAJXYA010000477.1 GCA_021780795.1 Bacillota bacterium
TATAACCTCTTCTGAGGTAAGTCCGAATAATATAATATTCTCTTTTCCAACCGCATCAAATATTTCTACGTTAGCACCGTCTAGAGTGGCTATGGTTATAGCACCATTCATCATAAATTTCATATTTCCAGTTCCTGAAGCCTCTTTAGATGCAGTAGATATCTGTTCACTAACATCAGCACAAGGAATAATTTTTTCCGCTAGGGACACTCCATAGTTTTCAAGAAATACTATCTTTATTTTGTCTCTAGCTATAGGATCATTATTTATCTTATTAGCTAAAGTATTGATGAATTTAATCGTTTGTTTGGCTATATAATAACTTGGGGAAGCTTTTGCACCAAATATAAAAGTTCTTGGAACCATCTCTAAATTGCGATTTTCTCTTAGCTCATTATATAAATGCATTATATGGAGAACATTTAAGAGTTGTCTTTTATAAGCATGTAGTCTTTTTACATGAACATCAAATATGGAGTTTGGATCAACCTTGGTAGCATTGTTTGTCAATAAATAATTTGAAAAATTTATCTTATTATTTATCTTTATATTACGCGTTTTATCTTGAAATGCAGTATCTTTTGCATAATCCACTAATCTTGAAAGTTCATTTGGAGATTTTATCCATTGATCACCTATAGTCTCCGTTATAAGCTTTGATAACTCCTCATTAGAATTTAATAGCCATCTTCTATGAGTTATTCCATTAGTTTTATTATTAAATTTTTCTGGAAAGAATTCATAAAAATCCGCTAGTTCTTGGTGCTTTAATAATTCTGTGTGCAATTTTGCAACTCCATTAACAGAATGGCTTCCTACAATAGCGAGATATGCCATCCTTATATATCCGTCATAAATAATAGACATTTTATTGACTTTGTTCCAATCACCATTGAACCTACGATACACTTCATTGCAAAAACGCCTGTTTATCTCTTCTATAATCATATAAATGCGTGGGAGTAATTTTTTAAACATATCTACAGGCCATTTTTCTAGTGCCTCCGCCATGATTGTATGGTTAGTATAGGCCATTGTCTTAGTTGTAATATTCCATGCCTCATCCCAAGATAAGCCTTCCTCATCCATTAGTAAGCGCATTAGTTCAGCCACAGCTACAGCTGGGTGAGTATCATTTATCTGCACTGCCACATGGTTGTTAAACTCTTTAAGTGAAAGTTCCATCTTTTTATAACTTTTTAGAATACTTTGTATTCCTGCGCTCACAAAAAAATATTCTTGCTTTAATCGTAGTAATTTACCCTTTTCGTAGCTATCATCTGGATATAAAATTTGTGAAATAGCCTCCACTGAATATTTATCCTCACCTGCTTTTGCATAATTTCCTTGGCTAAAGGATGAAAAATCAAAATCTTCCTCCATAGTTTCTGCACTCCAAAGCCTTAAGGTATTTACAGTATTATTCTCATATCCCTTTATTGGAGTATCATAGGGAACTGCCCTTACAGATTCATAATTTTCATGGATAACTTTTATTTTTTCATTCTCCACATTTAAATGTACTTCCCCAGCGAATCTAACTTCTACAGACTTATTTTCTTTTCTTATCTCCCAGACATTTCCGTTTTTTAACCAATTATCAGGAATTTCTACTTGATAACCACCTTCTATTTTCTGTTTGAATAACCCATATTTATATCTAATTCCGCAACCATGTCCAGGTATCTCAGTAGATGCCATAGAGTCTAAAAAACATGCTGCTAGTCTTCCAAGTCCCCCGTTACCAAGGCCAGCATCTAATTCTATATCTTCTAGTTCCTTTAAACTTATTCCCAGTTCACTAAGTGCCTCCGCACATATACCCTTTATACCTAAATTAACTAAGTTACTATTTAATAATTTACCAACTAAGAATTCCATAGAAAAATAATATACTTGTTTTCCTTTATTTTCCCAATAACCTTTATTGCTTTCTATCCAAGGTTTAGAGCAATAATCTTTTATTAATGCACCTAAAGCAAAATATTGATGCGACTTAGAAGCATGCACTACCTCTTCTGCAAACATAGTTTGTAATTTTTCTATATAATCTAATTTAAATATTTCTTTATCTATTACCAAAACATTCACCACCTAGCAATTTAAAGTTTTACAATAAGTAAGGCACATTCAAATAAATAACAAGTAAATATGCTAGTCTACTTATTGCAATGTGTCCAAAATTTACTCTTTTATATTATTATATAAATTCATATAGTTTTTAGCTGAATTTTCCCAACTATTATTTGAAAGCATGGCATTTTGAACTAATTTATTCCAGGAAGCTTTGTCTTTGTATAAATCCAGAGCTTTATTTATGGTGGCTAATAATTCTTCACTACTATAATTAGCAAATGAAAAACCATTACCATTACCAGTATATTTATTGTAGGGAATAATTGTGTCTTTTAATCCTCCAGTCTCTCGAATAATTGGAATGCTTCCATATTTTAGGGCTATAAGCTGCCCGATACCACAAGGTTCAAACAGAGAGGGCATTAAAAACATATCTGAAGCAGCATATATTTGCTGTGCTAGTCCTTCATCAAAAATAATATTTGTTGATATCCTGCTTGGGTATATTGAAGCATAATATTGAAATATATCTTCATAATGTTCTTCGCCATTACCAAGCAATACTATTTGAATAGGAAGGCTAAGCAATTCTTGAAGTTTATCAACCATTAAATCTAAACCCTTTTGCTTCACGAGTCTAGTCACTATACCTATCATTGGTATGTCTTCATTTACAGTTAAATATAGTTTTTCTTGAAGTTTTAATTTGTTTTTTACCTTCTGTTTTATATTTTCCACATCATAACTGTAAAATATTTCTTTATCCACTTTAGGATTGTAGAGTTCATAGTCTATACCATTTACTATGCCATGTATATTTTCAGCTTTTGAGGATAATAGGCCTTCTAAACCTTCCCCATAAAAAGGAGTCTGTATTTCCCTTGCATAAGTATCACTTACAGTAGTTACTGCATCTGAAAAAACAATTCCTCCCTTCATAAATGATATAGCATCATAAAATTTCAGTGCCTCATCTGTAAAATACTTTTCATCCAAATTTAATAAATCACCTAGTATTTCTTTTGAAAATACTCCTTGATATTTTAAATTATGTATAGTGAATACAGTTTTTATTTTGCTGTACCGCGCATCTTCACTATAGTGCTCTTTAAGCAAAGTCGGAATAATTCCTGAGTGCCAATCATTACAATGAATTATGTCTGGCGTAAAATCCTCCATGTATTTTATAGATTCTAATATGGCTTTTGAAAAGTAAGAAAATCTCTCTCCATCATCAAAAAATCCATAGGTCTCAGGCCTTTTAAAATAATATTCATTATCTAGAAAATAATAAGGTATCTCGTCATAAGTTAAATGTTGCAACCCACAATATTGATTTCTCCATCCAACTGTCACGTTAAAACTAGCTATATTCTCCATACAGTTTTTAAAGGATGATGCAATTCCTTCATATTTAGGCATGATTACTCTTGCATCAATTCCAAGTTTTCTTAAGGCTTTAGGTAATGCATATGCCACATCCCCAAGGCCTCCAGTTTTTATAAAAGGATAAGCTTCGGAAGCCACAAATAATACTTTCATAATAACCCTCCTTTAGGTACAATCAAAAAACTAACAAGTCAGTATGCGAATTTATTATAGCCTAGTTTCTTTCTTGTGCCTTAATTTTTTAATTGGTTTTA
>JAJXYA010000238.1 GCA_021780795.1 Bacillota bacterium
TGAATGCAAAGATTAATGCACATGCGATTTATGAACTTGGTAAATAGAAAGATATTGCGTTGCAATTTTATGACTAATAGCTTCTTTAATGATATAATAAAAATATAGGTTAGGAGGCTTTTAAAATGGAAAAAATAGCGTTAGTTACAGATACTACAAGTGACTTATCAGAAGAAACAATCAAAATGTATGATATAAATGTATTATGTTTTAGAATAATATATAAAGATAGAGAGTTAAAGGATAAAGTTGAGATTTCGTCTAAAGAAGTTTATGATGGCTTTAAAAATGAAGTTCCAACATCGGCAATGCCGGCTCTTTCGGATATGGAAGCTTTATATGAAAGATTAGAAAAAGAAGGGTATACACATGTTATTGGAATTACTCTTTCTAGTGGATTATCTGGTGTTTATAATGGGCTTACTTTAGCTAGCAAAAATCATCCAAACATAAATTCTTTTATTTATGATTCAAAATCTATATCACTTGGTGAAGGCGTTTTAGTAGAGGAATGCGGAAGATTAATAAAGGAAGGAAAAAGTTTTGATGAAATAACAAAACTACTGCCGGTTATTAGAAGCAAAGTACATCTGTTCTTTGTAGTAGGAACTTTAGAATACTTGATTAAAGGTGGAAGAATTGGTAAAGTTGCTGGAACCATAGGGGAACTTTTGAATTTAAAGCCTATAATTACTGTAAATGAAGAAGGCGAATACACTACATATTGTAAGGTGCGAGGCAGAAAGCAATCTTTAAACAAAATGATAGAGATAATAGGAGAAATTACAAAGGACAAGAAGTGCAGAGTGTATACAATGCATGGTGATGCCGAGGAAGATACTTTAAAGACAAAGGCAGAAGTAGAAAAGCTTCCATCAGTTGATAGTGTAATTTATGGTGGAGGTATTAGTCCGGTTTCTGGAGTTCATAGTGGACCTGGACTAGTGGGAATTGTTATATATGAGGAAATATAAAGGGGCTTAATAAAAAGTCCCTTTATATTTTATGAGTCATTATTTAATTTCTCCGTGAATTTCGTAGTTTGTAACTTCAGCAATAGAATTATCCTTATTCACAAAAACTACTTTAGGTCTATGGTTTTTAGCTTCATTTTCGTCCATTTGGCAGTATGTCATTAAAATTACTTCGTCACCAGGCTGAACATATCTTGCTGCAGCACCGTTAAGGCAAATCACTTTGCTGCCGCGCTGTCCAGGAATTACATAGGTTTCGAGTCTACTTCCATTATTAACGTCTACAACTTGAATTTTTTCATATTCAACGATTTTAGCACTATCCATAAGATCCATATCGATTGTTATGCTTCCAACATAGTTTAATTTTGCTTCGGTTACTGTTGCTCTATGAATTTTTGATTTTAACATATTTATTTGCATAAATTTTCTCCTCCTAGTTTGTCCAAGTAAAATTGTCGATAAGCCTAGTTTTACCTATATATACAGCAATTGCTATAAGTATAGAATTGTCAGTTGAAGTAACTGGCTTTAGGTTTAAGCTATCAACAATTTCTACGTAATCTATTTTTGCAAGAGGTTCTGTATTTAGACTATTTTTTATAATATCTGTAATATTATTCACATTTTTTTCACCAGAGATTAAGGCTTTTTTTGCTAAAGTCAAACTTTTATTTAAAATGAGTGCTGCTTTTCTTTCTTCAGATGAGAGATAAGTATTTCTCGAGCTTTTAGCTAAACCATCTTCTTCTCTTATAATTGGACATCCGATTATTTCGATATCAAAATTTAAATCCATTACCATTCTTTTTATTACTGCAAGCTGTTGAGCATCCTTTTCGCCGAAGTATGCTTTATCAGGTGTTACTATATTAAATAATTTTGATACAACGGTGCAAACTCCACCAAAGTGAACAGGTCTTTTGGCACCGCATAAACCTTCTGTTAATCCGCTTACGTTAACTGTACTGCAAGCACCCTCTATATACATTTCCTTAGGATCAGGATTAAATATTATTGAAGCTCCTGCATCTTTACAAAGTTTTTTATCGTGCTCTAAATCTCTAGGGTATGCATCCAAATCTTCCGTAGGTCCAAATTGAGTTGGATTAACAAATATACTTACAACAACTATATCATTTTCCTTAACTGCTCTTTCAATTAAGCTTTTATGACCTTCATGTAAAAATCCCATAGTAGGAACAAAGCCAATACAATTACCTGATTTTTTTAAACTTCTAATTTCTTCTTTTAATTCTTTTATTGTATGAAAAGTTTTCATGAAATATCCTTTCTAGTACAATTTATTTAGTACATCATCACTTATTTTAAAACTATGTTCTTCGTCAGGAAAAGTGCCATTTTCCACTTCCTCAATGTATTTTTTAAATGCATTAGTCATCATATCTCCAGCATTTGCATATGTTTTTACAAATTTAGGCTTAAAGTCTTTAAACATACCTAGCATATCTTGATATACAAGCACCTGGCCATCACAATATTTGCCGGCTCCAATACCTATTGTTGGAACAGATACCGATTCAGTAATTATTTTAGCCAATTTATATGGTATTCCTTCTAAAACTATGGAAAAGACACCAGCTGCCTCTAAAGCTTTAGCATCTTCAATTAATTTTTTAGCTTCAAGTTCACCTTTACCTTGAACTTTAAAGCCGCCAAAAATATTTACAGATTGAGGTGTAAGCCCTATATGACCCATAACAGGAATTTGAGCATTAACGATTGCTTTTACCTGTTCACATATATTTGAACCACCTTCTATTTTAACAGCTTCTGCACCGCCGATTTGGATTAGTTTTCCAGCATTAACTACAGCATCGTATACTGAAGTTTGATATGACATAAAAGGCAAATCCGCAACAAGAAGAGCGTTTTTACAGCCTCTAGCTGTAGCCTTCACATGATGTAGCATATCTTCCATAGTTACGCTTAAAGTATCTTTATATCCAAGTACTACCATTCCTAGTGAATCTCCAACTAATATGCTATTTACACCAGCATCATCTATTAGCCTTGCCATTGAATAATCATAAGCGGTTACCATTGTAATTTTTTTACCATTCTTTTTAGCTTCAATAAAAGTAGAAACACTATTTTTCATAACTTATCTCCTTTAAAATTTTTTCTATTTGCTCATAAGATTTAGATTCATGCTTTTCTTTTGATATATTTACTAGGTTTAAAGATAAAATTTTGTATAAAGACTTATGCTCTAATGGAATTGCTTTTAAATGATGAATTACAGTTCCAGCATCGCCTCTTTCAATTGGGCCAGTTAGGGCATCAATAAAGCCTTTTTCAGAAATATTTTGTATATTATTATTAACTAAAGGTAACAATGCCTCTAAAGATTTAGTACTATCTACTCCACACTTTTCCAAATAATTGCAGGCTATATTAATAAGAGATAAAACTAAATTTGAAGCTGTAACGCTTGCAAGATGATATAATGGCTTATTATCTTTATTTAAAATAAATACTTCATTTCCTAAAGATTTAAAAAAATTTTTTAATGAAGGCAAATATTTTTCACTGCCCTCGATTGAAAAGTATGCACTTTTTAAATTTTTAAAAGTAGTAAATTTATCAGAGAAAGCAAACATTGGATGGATAGAATATCCGAAAGCTCCAGAAGTGTAAATATCATCAAATATATCAGATGATAAAGATCCGCTTGTATGGCAAATTATTTTATCCTTAAGGTCATATTTCTTA
>JAJXYA010000398.1 GCA_021780795.1 Bacillota bacterium
CGTATATCTAACAAATAACATAAAAATTACCGATCAACAAAATATATACAACAAAATTAAAAGTGCTAGCGGAGTAACTAGTGTAACCTTTAAAAGTAAAGCACAAGCTTTAGCTGATTGGAAAAAAGAGCTAGGAAGTAAAAATCAAAATTTAATAGCAGGAATGGAAAGCGACAATCCGCTTCCAGATGCTTATGTAATAAAAGTAAATGGACCTAATGATGTTCCTAAAATAGTTTCATATATTAAAGGTTTGCCTGGTATAGAACAAATTAGTGATGGGCAAAGTTATGCCCAAAAACTATCTATAATTACCGGTACAATTCAATGGATTGGAGTAGTGCTATTCATTATACTTATTGCTGTATCACTATTTTTAATTAGTAATACTATAAGGCTTACGGTGTATTCAAGACGTAGAGAAATAAGTATAATGAAGTATATAGGAGCTACAGATTGGTTTATTAGGTGGCCTTTCATTTTTGAAGGTATGATTATTGGCTTTATGGGAGCAGTTTTGGCTGTAATTGCAGTATATCTTTTATATAATTTTGTTTACGACAAAATGACTTCTAACAGCCTTACTATGTTTATGACCTTTATTCAGCCTTCCTTTGTATTAACAACTATGTCCTGGGGATTTGTACTAGTGGGCATAGTAATAGGTGCTATTGGTAGTACCATAGTTATTAGAAAATTTTTATTGGTATAAAAATATGGCATGCAAGACAAAAGTTTTGTGTGCCGATTTTTTTACACAAAACAAAAAGAAATATGTTTTTTATTTTAACTAATGTTATAATTAACTCATATTTACATAAAAATAAACAGAGAGGTGTAGACATTGAATAAAAGCAAAAAAATTTGGATTGCAGTTACAGTAGCGTTAATAGTTGTTACGAACATAGGAACTTATTTTTTAGGACCGATAATTTCAGAAAATTTGCCCTTTGGTAACGTTATAATCGATAGAAATTTATATAATGAAGTTGCACAGTTTCAGAAGTTATTTTTAGTAAAAAGTGAGCTTGAAGCTTATTATAGTGGAAAAATAAATGAAAATAATCTTGTTACTGATGCAATTAAAGGAATGACTAATAGTTTAAACGATCCTTATACGGTATTTATGGATCAAAGTGAAACTAAAGCCTTTAATTCTGAAATTCAAGGTCAGCAGTATGTTGGGATAGGAGCACAGGTTAGCACAAAAGGAAATAATATAATTATCGTAGCACCTTTTGATGGCTCACCAGCACAAAAAGCAGGTATTATGCCTTATGATGTATTATTAAAAATAGATGGCACAGCAGTTACTGCAAAGGATCTTGATAAAGCGGTAGCTATGATGAAGGGCAAAGCTGGAACTAAAGTTACTTTAACTATTGAAAGACAGGGAAAAGGAACCATTAATGTGGATGTAACTAGGGAAAATGTTGTTTATAACACAGTAAGCGGTAATATGGTTAATAATAATATAGGCTATATTCATATGAGTATGTTTGATGAAAATACTGGAGCTAATTTTGATAAAAAGCTAGAAGAACTTAAAAAGCAAGGAGCAAAAGGTCTAATAATAGATTTAAGAGATAATGGCGGTGGACTTTTAACAGATTGTATAGATGTTGCTTCAAATTTTGTGGATAAAAACAAAACTTTAGTATATACTGTGGATAAAAATAACTATAAGGACGTATCGTATTCTAGCGGAGGAGATTCTATTGGAATGCCTTTAGTTTTACTTGTAAATGGCAATACTGCAAGTGCATCGGAAATATTTACTGGGGTAGTTAAAGATTATAAGCTTGGAACCATAGTTGGTGAAAAAACCTTTGGAAAAGGTATAGTTCAAAATACTTTTGATACTGGAGATAACACTCTTCTTAAGGTTACAATTGCAAAATGGTACACTCCACTTGGAGAAAATATAAATCATACTGGTTTTAAGCCTGATGTTGAAGTTGACTTCCCACAATATGAAACTGAACTTCAAAATAATACGTATTCTATAAACACAGACCAGCAATATAATAAGGCGCTAGAAATACTAAAAGCTAAAGTTAAGTAATAGCATTGGAGAGGGGAATAGTATTTTCATGGATATAGCAATATACACTATTAGAGCGGTTTCTCAGATGATTTTTTCACCTGAATATTTATTAATGTTAGTACTTCTCATAGCTATATTGTATTCAAGAAACAAAAAAACAGCTATGATGCAAAAAATGATAATAGGCGAAAGTTCAGTTTCGCCTTTTGAACTAACCATTTCTCAAGTTGTACTTGGTATAATAGCTGGTATTTTAGCTAGTGTAATATTAGCATACCTAGGAATTATTTTTACTGACTATCAAATGATACTTATATTATTTATGGTATCTATATTGTTAATGCTTGCTGGAGCTAAATACATTTGCTTTTCCTATTCTGGTGGAATAATAGCTGTAATTAGCGTGGCAATACAACTTTACGAAAAATATTTTAATGTCAAGCTGCCACAAATTGACTTTTTAAAGGTTGATGTTTTAATGCTTGTTTCACTTATAGGTGTGCTTCACATTATAGAAGGTTTACTTGTAATTATAGATGGAAAGCAAGGTGCAATTCCTGTTTTTACAAATAGAAATAATGAAATAATAGGTGGCTTTGTGTTTAAAAGGTACTGGGTCTTACCTTTAGTAGTTTTATTTATGATACAAGGTGCAAATGTGGATGCTGGCAGTGTAACTCAAGTTGCCCAGCCTAGCTGGTGGCCTTTAATAAGGTCTGCCTCCTATGGCCTTTTAAGTACAGCAATTTTAAGTGCAGCCTGCTTTTTTGGAATGATAGGCTACAGTTCTGTTACCTTTACCAAAACAAAAAATCAAAAGGTATTATCCTCAGGGCTTTTTATTATGGGATACGGAATTATTATGGTTTTAATTGCACAGGCTGCAAAGGTTGACCTGTTAGCTCAGCTTTTAATAGGGGTGTTAATGCCATTATTTCATGAAATAATGCTTAGGCTGCAAACTTATTTAGAATTAAAAAGTTTACCAAAGTATGTTAGCAGTGATGATGGACTTATGGTGCTTGAAGTAGCTCCACAGTCTCCTGCCTTTGAAATGGGCATTAAACCGGGAGATGTTTTAGTGTCGCTAAACGATAAAAAAATAACTAATGAAGAAGATATGCTTTCTGCCATGAGTGAAGTTTCAAATTTTATATGGTTAAAAATTAAAAATGTACAAGGTAAGTTAAAAGAAATTGATTACAATAAGATGAATAGAAGCAAAAGATTAGGAATAGTTTTTGTTCCAAGAGGAGTTCCTAAAGATAGAGTTGTTGTTAAGTATGAAAAAGAAGCCTTTAAGGACATTTTGGATAAAATAAAAAAAGATAATAGCAACAAATAAAATAATTGACCATGCTAAATTAGTATATTAAACTAAGGGCATGGTCTTTATTACTTTATTGACAATTTCAAAATTAAAGTATAAAATTATTATACGAACAAATGTTCAATGGAGATGATAAAATGAGTGAATTTAAAATAAATTCTAACTATAAGCCTACAGGTGATCAGCCTCAAGCTATAAAAACCCTTGCAAGCGGCATTGAAAAAGGTGAGAAGGCACAAACCCTTTTAGGAGTTACTGGTTCAGGTAAAACTTTTACTATGGCTAATGTTATTGAAAAAGTTCAAAAGCAAACTTTGATATTGG